>NZ_JAHBCZ010000013.1:0-106239 GCF_019956035.1 Pseudomonas sp. A-RE-22 | reverse complement strand
AAGTTGTACTGCCCGCCCACGCCGCTGAGCACCCGCCCGTCTTCCAGTTGATCGGCCACCCCGGCCCCCATCAGGGTCATGGTGAAGACCGTGTTGATGAAGCGGGCGTCGAGGCGCTGCAGGCGCTTGAGCTGTTCCTGGCCGTACAGCTCGTTGATGTAACTGATGCGCGTCATGTTGAATTCGAGAAGGCGGCTTTGCGGCAACTCGCGCAGGCGCTCATAAAAACTGCGCGGCCCGAGGAAGAATCCGCCGTGTATGCAGATGCCGTCGGGTTGCGCCGCCTCGTCGAGGGTGCCGGCGTTGGCCCGCTCCTGGGTCGGAACGTCGGGGTAGACCTTACGCCGGATGATTCCGGCCTCGGCCAGCACCAGCAAACCGTTGACGAACATCTCACTGCAACCGTACAGCCCTTTGGCAAACGGCTCGACCCCACCTTCACGCTCGATCAGTTGCGCCCACTGGCTAAGGTTCAGGTCCGCCAGCAACGCCTGGTAACCGGCGTTATCGGCCTGGCGTGCGAGCAGCGCCGCCGTCAGCGCATCGCCCATGGCGCCGATGCCGATCTGCAGCGTCCCGCCGTCGCGCACCAGGGTACTGGCGTGCAGGCCGATCAGATGATCCTGGAACCCCACCGGCATGTTCGGCGTGGAAAACAACGTGTGGCTGTCCTTCTCGTCGATCAACAGGTCGAAAGCGTCGATGCCGACTTCCGCGTCGCCGGGCATGTAGGGCAAATCGTTGTGCACCTGGCCGACCAGGAGGATGGTCTCCCCGGCCGCCCGCCGCTTGGCGATCATCGGCAGCAGGTCGAGGGTGATGTCCGGGTTGCAGCTCAGGCTCAGGCGATCCGGATGCTCAGGATCGCTCGCCACCAGTTGCGCCACCAGATTCAAGCCGGCGGCGTTGATGTCCCGGGCGGCATGGCTGTAGTTGCTGCTGACATAGTTCTGCTGGGCCGAGGCACTGTGCAGCAGGCTGCCGGGCTGCATGAAGAACTGCTCGACCCGAATGTTGGGCGGCAGGCTGTCCTGGTGCAGGTCGGCCAGGTAATCCAGTTCGGGATAGTCGCCGAAGACCCGTTCGACAAAGGGCTCGAGGAAGCGCTTCTGCAGACCATCGCCCAGTTTAGGTCGGCCCAGGCTCAGGGCCGTGTAGATGGTCAGCTGTCGCTCGGGCAATTGTGCAATGCGCCGGTACAGCGCGTTGGCGAACAGGTTGGGTTTGCCCAGCCCCAGGGGCATGCCAAGGTGAATATGCGCGGGCAGGCGCTCGAGCACGTCATCCACCGCCTGTTCGATTGAACACAACTGCACCATCGGACCCTCCTGGACATTCCATGAATGTGGGTTGGACCGAGCTTGCCGCGTCTTGGTTGCGATGAACAGCCCTGGAAAAACCCCAGGCACAAAAAAGCCGCTCGTAAGCGGCTTTTTTGCGCAAGATATCGGCGTATTACAGGCCGGACATCTCTTTGATGGCGCCCTTGAGGTCGTCATCCGAGCAATCGGCACAAGTGCCTTTAGGCGGCATGGAATTGATGCCGGTAATAGCCTTGGCCAGGATGCCGTCGAGGCCGCCCTGGTGATCGGCGCGCTCTTTCCAAGCCGCCTTGTCACCGATTTTCGGCGCACCCAGCAGGCCTGTACCGTGGCAAGCGTTGCAATGCTTTGCAATCACGTCAGCCGGCTTCTTGGCACCACCCGCGCCGCCAGCGGCAGTGGCAACTTCCATGCCTTTGCATTCTTTCCCCTGGACGCAGACCTGGCCAACGGGTTCGAGGCGCTTGGCGATTTCGTCGGTGGTCGCCGCTTGGGCACTGACTGCCCATAGGGCCAATACGGTTGCTGGTGCAGCCAGCATTTTCATAATTAGGTTCACGCGTACACCCTCAATGGTGGCTAGTCACGCCTGCGGCCACGGTTTGCAGGCGGGCGCAAGTATAGCGGTAAGCCCGTCACACTGAAACAACCCCAAAGTCGCAAGGGTCTTGTTTGCAATGACGGTTCCTTTCCTGGGCGCCTTTGCCGTACGGGCCGGCGCCGCTTTTTCTAGAAATTGGCCGGTGTGGCTGCGCTGATCAGTCGCGCCGGCACGTCGAACGGATTACGGAAACGGTGGGGCTTGGTGCTTTCGAAATAGTAGCTGTCGCCGGCTTCGAGCACGAAGGTTTCGACACCGACCACCAGTTCCAGCCGCCCTTCCACCAGGATCCCGGTTTCCTCGCCCTCATGGGTGAGCATCTCTTCACCGGTGTCGGCGCCAGGCGGATAGATTTCGTTGAGGAAGGCAATCGCCCGGCTCGGGTGCGCCCTGCCCACCAGCTTCATGGTCACGGCGCCGTCGGAGATGTCGATCAGTTCGTTGGCTTTATAGACGATCTGAGTCGGTTTCTCCTGAAGGATTTCTTCGGAGAAAAACTCGACCATGGACATGGGAATCCCGCCAAGGACCTTACGCAGCGAGCTGATCGAGGGGCTGACGCTGTTCTTCTCGATCATCGAAATAGTGCTGTTGGTGACGCCCGCGCGCTTGGCGAGCTCACGCTGGGAAAGGCCTTTGAGTTTACGAATGGATTGCAGTCGTTCACCGACGTCCAATGCTGGAGCCTCCAGGGAATCAGGTTGTGAGGAAAGTGAGCGTTATCATGGCGACAGCGTTCAGTATTTACAACACTTTGACCCGAATCCTGTTCGGTGAAGCGACTTTCGGTAGCTGACACCGCGCGTCAATGCCCGGAATAGAGCCGTGGCACCCGCCGCAGGTTGCAGAAAATCTGATAAGGGATCGTGTCGGCGGCCTTGGCAACGTCGCTGGCAAGGATGTTCTTGCCCCACAACTCCACGGTCGAGCCGAGCCCGGCCTGGGGGACATTGGTCAAGTCGACACACAGCATGTCCATCGACACCCGTCCGACCAGTTGGCTGCGCTGCCCATCCACCAGCACCGGTGTACCGGTGGGCGCCTGGCGTGGGTAGCCGTCGGCATACCCCATGGCGACCACGCCGACCCGGGTCGGTTGCGTGGTCACAAAACGGGCACCGTAGCCCACCGGTTCGCCAGCGGGCAATTCACGCACGCAGATGATCTTCGACTCCAGGGTCATCACCGGTTGCAGGCGCGAGGCGACGGCGTTGGGCTCATCAAAGGGCGTGGCCCCGTAGAGCATGATGCCCGGGCGCACCCAGTCGCTGGGTATCTGCGGCCAACCCAGCACGGCCGGTGAGTTGCGCAGGCTGATCTGCGCCACCAGGCCCTGGCGGGCCTTGTCGAATATCGCCAGTTGCTCAGTGCTGCTGGGATCGTGCAGTTCATCGGCACGGGCGAAGTGGCTCATCAAGACAATCTTCGCCACCTTGCCGCTGGCGAGCAGGCGACGGTAGGCCGCCTGGTAATCCGCCGGATGCAGGCCGACCCGGTGCATACCGGAATCGAGCTTGAGCCAGACCGTGATCGGCTGGCTCAATGCGGCTTTTTCAATCGCTTCGAGCTGCCACAACGAATGCACCACGCACCAGAAATCGTGCTCGACGATCAACGGCAACTCACTGGCCTCGAAAAAACCCTCCAGCAGCAGGATCGGCCCTCGGATCCCACCAGCCCGCAGTTCCAGGGCTTCTTCGATGCAGGCCACGGCGAACCCGTCCGCCGTGTCCTGCAGCGCCTCGGCGCAACGCACCGCGCCGTGCCCGTAGGCATCGGCCTTGATCACCGCAAGGGCCTTGGCCCCCGTGATTTCGCGGGCCAATTGGTAGTTGTGACGCAGGGCTTGGAGATCGATCAGGGCACGGGCAGGACGCATGGCGGCAGGCTTCTAGGCGGTCATGAATAAAAAACCGGTGCTGGCTGACAGCATGAACCACCAACAGCACCGGGAGAGGGATCGTTTGGGCCGGTATTTAAGGCAACGCGGCCACGACGGACAGCTCCACCAGGATCTCCGGTTCGCACAGCTTGGCTTCCACCGTGGCACGGGCCGGGGCGACACCCTTGGGCAACCATTTGTCCCAGACGGCGTTCATGCCTTCGAAGTGGGCCTCGATGTCCTTCAAGTAGATCGTCACCGATAACAAACGATTCTTGTCGGTTCCGGCCAGGTCCAGCAAGCGCTCGATATTGGCCAGGCTTTCGCGGGTCTGCTGTTCAATACCGGCGTTCATGTCGTCGCCGACCTGTCCGGCCAGGTAAACGGTGCCGTTGTGCACGACAACCTGGCTCATGCGGTCATTGGTGAGCTGGCGCTGGATTGACATGTTTTGCAGACTCCTGGTGTTTGCTGCCATAACGGGAAATATCGAGGCCTTCGGCGCTGATCTGCGGCTTTTTCTTCGCCATCAGGTCGGCCAACAGGCGACCGGAACCGCAGGCCATGGTCCATCCGAGGGTGCCATGGCCGGTGTTCAGGAACAGATTCTTGAAGGGCGTGGCCCCCACGATTGGTGTGCCATCCGGGGTAGTCGGGCGCAAGCCGGTCCAAAAACTGGCCTGGGCCAGGTCGCCGCCCTGAGGATAAAGGTCGTTGACGATCATCTCCAGGGTTTCGCGCCGGCGCGGGTTGAGGGACAGGTCAAAACCGGCGATTTCCGCCATGCCACCCACCCGAATACGGTTGTCGAAGCGGGTGATCGCGACCTTGTAGGTTTCGTCGAGAATGGTCGAAGTCGGCGCCATCGCCGGATTGGTGATCGGCACGGTCAGGGAGTAGCCCTTGAGCGGATACACCGGTGCACGGATCCCGAGAGGCTTGAGCAGTTGCGGTGAATAGCTGCCCAGGGCGAGGACGTAGCGGTCGGCGGTTTCCAGCTTGCCGTCGATCCAGACACCGTTGATGCGATCACCGGCGAAGTCCAGGCGCTGGATATCCTGGCCGAAGCGGAATTGCACACCGAGCTTCTCGGCCATTTCCGCCAGGCGCGTGGTAAACATCTGGCAGTCGCCGGTCTGGTCGTTGGGCAGGCGCAGGGCGCCGGCCAGGATGTCGGTGACATTTGCCAGGGCCGGCTCAACCCGGGCAATGCCCTCGCGGTCGAGTACTTCGAACGGCACACCCGACTCTTTCAGCACGGCGATGTCTTTTGCCGCGCCATCGAGCTGGGCCTGGGTGCGGAACAGCTGGGTGGTCCCCAGGCTACGGCCTTCGTAGGCAATGCCGGTTTCGGCGCGCAGCTCGTCGAGGCAGTCACGGCTGTACTCGGACAGGCGCACCATGCGTTCCTTGTTGATCGCATAGCGGCTGGCGGTGCAGTTGCGCAGCATCTGTGCCATCCACAGGTATTGGTCAATGTCGGCAGTGGCCTTGATCGCCAGCGGCGCGTGGCGCTGCAGCAGCCACTTGATGGCCTTGAGCGGTACACCCGGTGCGGCCCACGGCGAGGCATAACCCGGCGACACTTGGCCGGCGTTGGCGAAACTGGTTTCCATGGCAGGCGCTGGCTGACGGTCGACCACCACCACTTCAAACCCGGCACGGGCCAGATAATAAGCACTGACGGTGCCGATGACGCCGCTACCCAAGACCAGAACGCGCATGTTGATGCCCTCATCGCGGATAACCGCTGACGTTTGTTGTACATAGCTTTGATGGTCGCAGTGTAAAAAAGATCAGCCAGTGCTTTTCACTATATAAACGCCTATATTTGGCGAGAATTCTCGGCAAAAACCCTTTTCACGGAGGCGCATCACCTGTGCGTACCAACACCCAGACCAAACGTGAGCTGGACAAGATCGACCGCAATATCCTGCGCATTCTCCAGGCGGACGGACGCATCTCCTTCACCGAGCTGGGGGAAAAGGTCGGCCTCTCCACCACGCCCTGCACCGAGCGGGTACGGCGCCTGGAGCGCGAGGGCATCATCATGGGCTACAACGCCCGGCTCAATCCGCAGCACTTGAAGGGTAGCCTGCTGGTGTTTGTCGAGATCAGTCTCGACTACAAATCCGGCGACACGTTCGAAGAGTTCCGACGCGCCGTGCTGAAACTGCCTCACGTGCTGGAATGTCACCTGGTGTCAGGGGACTTCGACTATCTGGTGAAAGCACGGATTTCCGAGATGGCTTCGTACCGCAAGCTGCTGGGCGACATCCTGCTCAAGCTGCCCCATGTGCGCGAATCCAAGAGCTACATCGTGATGGAAGAGGTGAAGGAGAGCTTGAACCTGCCAATTCCGGATTGAGCCTGGCTCAAGGCAATGGTTGTCTGGACGGACGCTTTCGCGAGCAAGCTCGCTCCCACACCGGTCAGAGGTGGATACACTCTTGTGAGCAACGGAGATCCATTGTGGGAGCGAGCTTGCTCGCGAAGACCGCGACTCGGTATCCCTGCCTGCTAGACCAACACCTGGCGAGTGCTGGCCATGTACTCATGAATCTGCTTCTCGACCCGCGGATGGATCAATTCCACCGGCCGCCGGCCATTGGGACACGGCAAGGTCGCGGTGGTGCCGAACAACCGGCAGATCAGCGGGCGCTCGTCGTAGACGGTGCAACCGTCGGGCCCCAGGTGCACGCAGTCGAGTGCGTCCATGGCCGCGTCCTGTTCGGCCCGGGTCTTGCGGGGCAAGCGGGCCATTTCCTCCGGCGAAGTGGTCACCGGACCACAGCAGTCATGGCAGCCGGGTACGCACTCGAATGAGGGAATCTGCTGGCGTAGCGTGCGAATTTTTTGACTGTTGCAGCTCATCGAGGCGGTTACCGAAGGAGACGGTCCAGGATTCTGCCTTAAAAGCCGCGCACCAGACAGCGCCAGCCGACCGGTGTTGCCCAGTAAGGAATCGCCAGCTTATGCTCCGTAAAATTTCTCAAACACAAAAATCAGGATTACGCACATGAACGCCCGTGTTCAGCAACCTGTCCCGAGCCACGCGCACGCCGCCTCTTATTACGCCGCCAGCAGCCTGCCGCAACCGGACCATCCGCTGCTGCAGGGTGAATTGCTGGCGGATGTCTGCGTGGTCGGCGGCGGGTTCTCCGGGTTGAACACGGCGATCGAACTGGCCGAGCGCGGCATGAGCGTGGTGCTGCTGGAAGCGCACCGGATCGGCTGGGGCGCCAGCGGGCGCAACGGCGGCCAATTGATTCGTGGCGTCGGCCATGGCCTCGATCAGTTTGCGCCGATCATCGGCGCCGACGGCGTGCGCCAGATGAAGCTCATGGGCCTTGAGGCCGTGGAAATCGTCCGACAGCGCGTCGAGCGTTTCCAGATCCCGTGCGACCTCACCTGGGGTTACTGCGACCTCGCCAACAAGCCCAGCGACCTGGAGGACTTCGCCGAAGACGCCGAAGAACTGCGCAGCCTGGGTTATCGCCATCCGACCCGACTGCTGCAAGCCAACGAAATGCACAGCGTCGTGGGTTCGGATCGCTACGTCGGTGGGTTGATCGACATGGGCTCGGGGCATCTGCATCCGCTGAACCTGGCCCTGGGTGAAGCCGCCGCCGCGCAACAGCTGGGGGTCAGGCTGTTCGAGCAATCAGCGGTCACACGTATCGACTACGGCCCTGAAGTGAAGGTGCACACCCAACAGGGCTCAGTCCGCGCCAAGACGCTGGTGCTCGGCTGCAACGCTTACCTCAATGGACTCAATCCGCAACTGGGCGGCAAAGTGCTGCCGGCCGGCAGCTACATCATCGCCACCGAACCCTTGAGCCAGGCCCAGGCGCAGGCGTTGTTGCCACAGAACATGGCGGTCTGCGATCAACGTGTGGCGCTGGATTACTACCGGCTTTCGGCGGATCGACGCTTGCTGTTTGGTGGGGCCTGTCACTATTCCGGCCGCGACCCACAGGATATCGGCGCGTACATGCGGCCGAAGATGCTCAAGGTCTTCCCACAACTGGCAGATGTGACAATCGATTATCAATGGGGCGGGATGATTGGCATCGGCGCCAACCGTTTACCGCAGATCGGCCGGCTCAAGGATCAGCCTAATGTGTATTACGCCCAGGCCTATTCCGGCCATGGGGTGAATGCCACGCACCTGGCTGGCAAATTGTTGGCCGAAGCCATCAGCGGGCAGCACAGCAGCGGCTTCGATCTGTTCGCCCAGGTCCCGCACATGACCTTCCCTGGCGGCAAGCACCTGCGCTCGCCGCTGTTGGCGCTGGGGATGTTGTGGCATCGGTTGAAAGAGTTGGTTTAAAAGAATTCACCACGACTGACAACGCTATCGCGGGCAAGCCTTGCTCCCACAGGCCATTTCAATCTGTGGGAGCAAGGCTTGCCCGCGATAGCCGTCTCAGGGCCGGCACCACTTCAAAGCCGCCAGAACGGCCTGAGCCCCTCCTCCAACGCCTGCTGCCGAGTCAGCCCGATATCACGCAACTGTTCGGGTGTAAGTTCCAACAAGGCTTGGCGTGTATGCAGACGATGCCAGAACAGGGCCCAACGGCTCAGGCCGGACAGCGGATTGCGCAACATCGCACTACGCAGCCCCTTCTCCTGCCCTATCGCCAGTTCCTGACTGTGTAACGTCAGCCGCACATCGCTCAAGCCGTTCATTTTGATCGCTCCTGTTTACTTGGGTAGCCAGAGGTTTCATGATGCGCGGACGGTCAAAAGCAATACAGATTCAACTAATTTTTTTTATAAGCATACAGACTCGGTATTTCCGGCACTGAATTGTCATTTTCCACCCCAACTGTATCGGTTGCAGTGATCCATCTCATCGGGAGCGCACCATGACCCTCTACGTGAACCTCGCCGAATTGCTCGGTACCCGCATCGAACAGGGCTTCTACCGCCCCGGCGACCGGCTGCCATCAGTGCGGGCATTGAGCACGGAACATGGGGTCAGCTTGAGTACCGTGCAGCAGGCCTACCGCGTGCTGGAAGACAGTGGGCTGGCGATGCCGAGACCCAAGTCCGGCTATTTCGTACCCGTGGGCCGCGAACTGCCGGACCTGCCGGTGGTAGGCCGTCCGGCCCAGCGCCCAGTGGATATTTCCCAGTGGGACCAGGTGCTGGAGCTGATCCGCGCCGTACCGCGTCCGGACGTGGTGCAACTGGGACGCGGCATGCCGGATATCAATTCGCCGACCATGAAACCGCTGTTGCGCAGCCTGGCGCAGATCAGCCGCCGACAAGACATGCCCGGCCTGTATTACGACAACATCTACGGCAACCTCGCGCTACGTGAGCAGATCGCCCGGCTGTCGCTGGACTCCGGCTGCCAGCTGGGGCCCAACGATTTTATCGTCACCACTGGCTGCCATGAGGCCCTGTCGGTCAGCATCCGCGCCACCTGCGAACAGGGCGATATCGTCGCGGTGGACTCACCCAGTTTTCACGGGGCCATGCAAACCCTCAAGGGCCTGGGCATGAAGGCTTTGGAAATCCCCACCGACCCGCTCACCGGCATCAGCCTGGATGCACTGGAACTGGCGCTGGAGCAATGGCCGATCAAGGCCATACAGTTGACCCCCAGCTGCAATAACCCGCTGGGCTACATCATGCCCGACGCCAATAAACGCGCGCTGCTGACCCTGGCACAGCGCTTCGACGTGGCGATCATCGAAGATGATGTGTATGGCGAGTTGGCCTACACCTACCCTCGCCCGCGCACCATCAAGTCCTTCGATGAAGACGGCCGCGTCCTGCTCTGCAGTTCTTTTTCCAAGACCCTGGCGCCAGGGCTGCGTATTGGCTGGGTCGCGCCAGGCCGGTACCTGGAGCGGGCGCTGCACATGAAATACATCAGCACCGGCTCCACCGCGCCACAACCGCAGATCGCCATTGCCGAATTTCTCAAGGGTGGGCATTTCGAACCCCATTTGCGCCGGATGCGTACGCAATACCAGCGCAATCGCGACGTGATGATCGATTGGGTCAGCCGCTACTTTCCGCCGGGCACCCGGGCCAGTCGCCCGCGGGGCAGCTTCATGTTGTGGGTCGAGTTGCCGGACGGTTTCGACACGCTGAAGCTCAATCGGGTCCTGCTCGACCAAGGCGTGCAGGTCGCTGTCGGCAGCATCTTTTCGGCATCGGGCAAGTACCGCAACTGCCTGCGGATGAACTACGCTGCCAAGCCAACGGCCCAGATCGAAGAAGCCGTGCGCAAGGTCGGAACCGCCGCTATCGCGCTGTTGAACGAAACCCAGCGCGACGTCGTCTGAACTTTACCCAGGGAAGCAGCACCCAACAGCCGATCAACGTGAACAAGCGGAACGATCCTACGTGAGATCCAGACCGATCCTGCCTGCGCTGCTGCTAGTCGCCTCGCTGCTGAGCGGCTGCGCCAGTCTTGATGTCACCCGCGAGCCCTCCCAGGTCTTACCGGCCGCCGAATCTTCGTTCGGCCGCTCGGTCCAGGCCCAGGCTGCCGCCCATGAAGGTCGCTCGGGCTTTCGGCTACTGTCGGACAGCACCGACGCGTTCATCGCCCGGGCCGAGTTGATTCGCCACGCCCAAGGCAGCCTGGATTTGCAGTACTACATTGTCCATGACGGCATCAGCACGCGGATGCTCGTGGATGAATTGCTCAAGGCCGCCGACCGGGGCGTGCGCGTACGGATCCTGCTGGACGACACCACCAGCGATGGCCAGGATCAGATCATCGCGACCCTCGCCGCTCATCCGCAGATCCAGATCCGCCTGTTCAACCCGCTGCACCTGGGACGCGCCACCGGCGTGACCCGCAGCCTCGGGCGCCTGCTCAACCTGTCGCAGCAACACCGCCGGATGCACAACAAACTGTGGCTGGCGGACAACAGCATGGCCATCGTCGGCGGCCGCAACCTGGGCGATGAGTATTTCGACGCCGAACCCAACCTGAACTTCACCGACATCGACCTGCTCAGTGTCGGGCCAGTGGCCGAACAATTGGGGCACAGCTTCGACCAGTACTGGAACAGCGCCCTGAGCAAACCCATCGAACAGTTCCTGTCTCATCGCCCCACGCCCAAGGACCTGGCCAACAGCCGCCTGCGCCTGCAAGAATCCATGGAGCAGACCCAAAAGGAAAATCACGCGCTCTACCAGCAATTGACCGCCTACAAGACCCAACCGCGCCTGGACACCTGGCGCGACCAGTTGATCTGGGCCTGGAACAAGGCGCTGTGGGACGCGCCCAGCAAGGTGCTGGCCAAGGACGAGCCGGATCCGCAGCTATTGCTGACCACGCAATTGGCGCCGGAACTGACCGGAGTCAGCAAAGAACTGATCATGATTTCCGCCTACTTCGTCCCCGGTCAGCCAGGTTTGGTCTATCTGACCAGTCGCGCCGATGCCGGCGTGTCGGTGAGCCTGCTGACCAACTCCCTGGAAGCCACCGACGTGCCCGCCGTGCACGGCGGCTATGCGCCGTACCGCAAGGCCCTGCTGCAACATGGTGTACGCCTGTTCGAGCTTCGCCGACAACCGGGCGACAAAGGCAGCAGCCCTCACCTGTTCTACAGCAAGTCCTACGGCCAATCGGACTCCAGCCTGCACAGCAAAGCGATCATCTTCGACCAGCAGAAATCGTTCATCGGCTCGTTCAATTTCGACCCGCGCTCGGTGCTGTGGAACACCGAAGTCGGCGTGCTGGTGGACAGCCCTGAACTCGCCGGCCAAGTGCGCGACCTGGCCTTGCAGGGCATGGCGCCGGCCCTGAGTTATCAGGCCAGGCTGGAGGATGGAAGGCTTGTATGGACCACCGAAGACAACGGCCAGACGCACGACCTGGACCGCGAACCGGGCAGTTGGTGGCGCCGGTTCAATGCCTGGTTCAGCACGACGGTCGGGTTGGAGCGGATGTTGTAATCCAGCGGGGTGTTCAAGCGGTTTGGGTGGTCCCGAATGCTCCTTGGCGCAACAGCAGGATCACCAGGCCAAACGCCCCTGCCGCCATGAACAGAGGCAGCGCATGCCCGCTGATCCACTGGCTGCCCGCTCCTGCCGCCAGTGGGCCGATCAGGCAACCAAGGCCCCACAGTTGCGCGACGTGAGCGTTGGCCCGCACCAGCGCATCGTCGCGGTAACGCTCGCCGATCAGGATCAGCGACAACGTGAACAAACCGCCAGCACTGGCGCCGAACAGCACCCACAGCGGCCAGATCAACAAAGTATCGATCAAAAGCGGAACCGCCAGGCTCGACAACATCAGCACCACCGCACAGCCCGTCAACAGCGCCCGGCGAGACACGCGATCGGCCAGCGCGCCGATGGGCAACTGCAACAGGGCATCACCGACCACCACGGTGCTGACCATCGCCAGCGCTATGTCGGCGGTGAAGCCCTGGCGCAGGCAATACACCGGCAGCAACGTGAGGATCATGGCCTCGAACGCGGCGAACAACGAGACCGCCCAGGCAATCGCCGGCAAGCCTCGGCAAAACGTCCACAAGTCGCCAAACGTCACGCCGCCGGCCTCGCTGCTCGGTGCACCGCTACGGCCCAGCAACAGCAAGGGTGCGCTCAGCAGCAAACCGACACCCACCCAGAACCCATAGTCATGATCGGTCCCCAGCGCACCCAGCAGCAGCGGGCCGGACAACTGGCTCAGGGCGTAGCTGCTGCCGTACAGCGCCACCAGTCGCCCACGCCATTTCTCAATGACCAGTTGATTGATCCAGCTTTCACCGAGAATGAACACCAGGGTCAGGACCACGCCAATCACCAGGCGCAGCAGCAACCAGACCGGATAGCTGGGCAACAGCGCCAGCAACCCGATGGAGACCGCGCCGCCCCACAGGCACAGGCGCATCAACACCGCCGTGCCAAACCGCGCCGCCAGCCGGCTGGACATCTTGGCCCCGAGCAGCACCCCCACGGCCGGCATGGCGGCCATCACGCCAATGGCGAACGAGCCATAGCCCCAGCCCTCCAGGCGCAGCGACACCAGCGGCATGCTCACACCCAAGGCCAGGCCGACACTCAGGACAGACGCCAACACCGCGAAATAGGTCGCCCAACGCATTTCCACGCTCCTGTGGAGGGTTATCAATCTCAACCATCCCCCAAAACACTGTGGGAGCGAGCTTGCTCGCGATGACGGCGCAACATTCAACAAAGTCGTCGACTGTCATACCGCTATCGCGAGCAAGCTCGCTCCCACAGGGGGGATCAGCGCTGCATGAGACCCCGGACAGGATCCGGGGCCCCCATTGTCAGAGCTTGATCCAGGTCGACTTCAGCTCGGTGTACTTGTCGAACGCATGCAGCGACTTGTCGCGACCGTTGCCCGATTGCTTGAAACCACCGAACGGCGCGGTCATGTCGCCGCCGTCGTACTGGTTGACCCATACGCTGCCGGCACGCAGGGCCTTGGCGGTCAGGTGGGCCTTGGAGATGTCCTTGGTCCATACCGCCGCGGCCAGGCCGTACGGCGTGTCGTTGGCGATCTCGATGGCCTGCTCGGCGGTGTCGAAAGCAATCACCGACAACACCGGGCCGAAAATCTCCTCCTGGGCGATTTTCATCGCGTTGCTCACGCCATCGAAAATCGTCGGCTCGACGTACGTACCGCCCGTTTCCTCAAGGATGCGCTTGCCGCCAGCCACCAGTTTGGCGCCGTCGCTGTGCCCGGCCTCGATGTAGGACAGCACGGTGTTCATCTGCTGGGTATCGACCAGGGCGCCCACATTGGTGGCCGGGTCCAGCGGGTTACCTGGCTTCCAGCCCTTGAGGGCTTCGATCACCAGTGGCAGGAACGTATCCTTGATGGAACGCTCCACCAACAGCCGCGAGCCGGCGGTGCAGACTTCGCCCTGATTGAAGGCGATGGCGCTGGCGGCGGATTCGGCGGCGGCTTGCAGGTCCGGGGCATCGGCGAACACGATGTTCGGGCTCTTGCCGCCGGCTTCCAGCCAGATACGCTTCATGTTGGATTCGCCGGAGTAGATCATCAGTTGCTTGGCGATCTTGGTAGAACCGGTGAACACCAACGTATCGACGTCCATATGCAGGGCCAGGGCCTTGCCGACAGTGTGGCCATAGCCTGGCAGCACGTTCAGCACGCCTTTCGGAATGCCGGCCTCGATCGCCAGTGCGGCGATGCGGATGGCGGTCAACGGGGATTTTTCCGACGGTTTGAGCACCACCGAGTTACCGGTGGACAGCGCCGGGCCGAGCTTCCAGCAGGCCATCATCAACGGGAAGTTCCAGGGCACGATAGCGCCCACGACACCCACCGGCTCACGGGTTACCAGGCCCAACTGGTCGTGCGGCGTGGCCGCCACTTCGTCGTAGAGCTTGTCGATGGCTTCGCCGCTCCAGCTCAAGGCTTGGGCCGCGCCGGGAACGTCGATGTTCAGGGAGTCACTGATCGGCTTGCCCATGTCCAGGGTTTCGAGCAGCGCCAGTTCTTCGGCATGCTGCTTGAGCAGGCCGGCAAAACGAATCATGGTGGTTTTGCGCTTGCTCGGTGCCAGGCGCGACCAGACGCCGGAATTGAACGTGGCACGGGCGTTTTCGACCGCACGCTGGGCGTCGGCAACGTCACAGCTGGCGATCTTGCCCAGCAGGCGGCCATCGACCGGGCTGAGGCAATCGAAGGTTTCGCCGGACACCGCATCGGTGTACTCGCCGTTGATGAAGGCGCGGCCTTCGATCTTCAGGTCGCGGGCGCGTTGTTCCCAGTCGGCACGAGTCAGGGTGGTCATGCGTGTGTCCTCCTCTTATTGAGTACGAACGCCGCGCGGTGCGCAGCGCTCAAAAGAATTCTGCCCAACCAGCCTGGTTTCGGCGCCGTTTTCGGCATAGGGCACCCGCCACCCTAAACCAGCGGCTGGTCATGTTTCAATATATTTGACACAACGCTGGCAAACGACCTTGCGATGTTCGTTTTAATAAACATAGACTCGAGGCCTTCCAAGCGATCACTGGGGATCACCCGCATGAGCATTCAGGACATCGTTGATTTCAGCCAGGCCAATACCACCGCCGAACGTTATCGCCCGGACCCGGCCAAGGTGTTCAAGGGCGATCCCGAGCAAACCGTGTTCAACCACTACAGCAGCCCCTGCGGGCAAATGAACGCGGGCGTATGGGAAGGCGCCGTCGGCCAGTGGACGGTCAATTACACCGAGCATGAGTATTGCGAGATCGTCCAGGGCGTTTCCGTGCTTCGGGACGACGATGGCAATGCCAAGACCCTGCGGGCCGGTGACCGTTTCGTGATTCCAGCGGGGTTCAAGGGTACTTGGGAAGTGTTGGAACCGTGCCGCAAGATTTATGTGGTGTTCGAACAGAAGGCTTGAGGACTTGTGTGGCCTGGGCCGGCCTCACGGGCAACAAAAAAGGCCCGTATCTCGCGATACGGGCCTTTTTCGTAAGAAGGAAAAAATCAATTACTTGATTTTGCCTTCCTTGTAGATCACGTGCTTGCGAACAACCGGATCATATTTCTTGATCTCGATTTTGTCCGGGGTAGTACGCTTGTTCTTGTCGGTAGTGTAGAAGTGACCAGTACCGGCGCTCGAGATCAAACGAATCAATTCACGCATGATTAGCTCCCTTAAACCTTGCCATCGCGACGAAGTTCGGCCAGCACGACACTGATGCCACGCTTGTCGATGATACGCATGCCCTTGGCAGATACGCGCAGACGCACAAAACGTTTCTCTTCTTCAACCCAGAAGCGGTGATGCTGCAGGTTCGGCAGGAAACGACGACGGGTTTTGTTGTTTGCGTGGGAAATGTTATTCCCAGTCACCGGACCCTTACCGGTAACTTGACAGACTCTCGACATGCCTCAGCCCTCTAAAACCACATGCCCAACCCGGCATGGGTTGGCCGCTTAATCTCTCAGTCATTTGGCGCCAGGCGCCGCGTTTCTTTAAGGGTCTTACCGGCTACACCTACAGTGAAGGAACCGGGCCCCTAGAAAAGAGCGCTGCTTTATACCAGAAAGACCACAGCGCAACAACAGCCGATGTGATTTGTCTTCATGGCGAATCATCGACCAACCGCCCCGGGCGGCGGGGGCAGAGGCTGGCACAGCCCCTTACCGCTCGTCGCTGCATGCAGGTTTTTTTCACCGGCGGCGTTTTTTAGTCCATCAAGGCGCCGGCGCAGAGTGCCGGAAAATGCAAAAAGGGGATAGTCATTTAGCGGCGAGCCCACTAGGGTAGGCCTTTTCCAGACTGCACTCGCAGATGGGCCTTCGACTTGCACAGGAAACCGACCATGCGCCTCGCTGCCCTACCATTGTTGCTCGCCCCTCTGCTGATCACCCCGCAGGCCTTGGCCGCCGCCCTGAGCGTCTGCACCGAAGCCAGCCCGGAAGGGTTCGATGTCGTCCAGTACAACTCCCTGACGACCACCAACGCCTCCGCCGACGTGCTGATGAACCGCCTGGTGGACTTCGACACCGCCAGCGGCAAAGTGGTCCCGAGCCTGGCCGAGCGCTGGGAAGTCTCCACCGATGGCCTGGCCTATGTGTTCAAGCTGCGGCCACAGGTCAAGTTCCACCACACCGACTACTTCACGCCGCGCCGTGACCTGACCGCCGAGGACGTGAAGTTCAGCTTCGAGCGCATGCTCGACCCGGCGAACCCCTGGCACAAGGTGGCGCAAAGCGGCTTCCCCCACGCCCAGTCCATGCAACTGCCAGCGCTGATCAAGAAAGTCGACGCACTGGACCCGCTGACCGCGCGCTTCACCCTCGATCACGCCGACTCGACCTTCCTGGCGACGCTGAGCATGGGTTTTGCCTCCATTTATTCGGCCGAATACGCCGACCAGTTGATGAAGGCCGGTACGCCGGAAAAGCTCAACAGCCTGCCGATCGGCACCGGCCCGTTCATTTTCAGCCGGTTCCAGAAGGACGCCTCGATTCGCTACAAGGCCAACGACGCCTATTTTGGCGGCAAGCCTCAAGTGGACCCGCTGGTCTTCGCCATCACGCCGGACGCCAATGTGCGCCTGCAGAAACTGCGCCGCAACGAATGCCAGATCGCCCTGTCGCCCAAGCCGCTGGACGTACAAGCCGCCAAGCAAGAACCTACGCTGAAGGTCGAGCAGACCGACGCTTTCATGACCGCGTTCGTGGCAATCAACAGCCAGCATCCACCGCTGGACAAGCCTGAGGTGCGCCAAGCCATCAACCTGGCCTTCGACAAGGCCAGCTACCTGAAGACCGTCTTCGAAGGCACCGCCGAAGCCGCCAATGGCCCCTACCCGCCCAACACCTGGAGCTACGCCAAAAACCTGCCCGGCTACGCCCATGACCTGGCCAAAGCCCGCGACCTGATGGCCAAGGCCGGATTGAAGGAAGGCTTCCAGACCACTATCTGGACCCGCCCTTCCGGCAGCTTGCTGAACCCCAATCCCAGCGCTGGCGCACAACTGCTGCAGTCCGACCTGGCGCAGATTGGCATCCAGGCCGAGATCCGGGTGATCGAATGGGGCGAACTGATCCGTCGCGCCAAGGCCGGCGAACATGATTTGCTGTTCATGGGTTGGGCCGGCGACAACGGCGACCCGGACAACTTCCTCACGCCACAGTTTTCCTGTGCGGCGGTCAAGTCCGGCACCAACTTCGCCCGCTACTGCAATCCCGACCTGGACAAACTGATCAGCGCCGGCAAGACCACCGGCGAACAGGGCGTGCGGGCCAAGCTCTACGAACAGGCCCAGGCCCAGATCCAGCAACAGGCCCTGTGGCTGCCCCTGGCGCACCCAACCGCGTTCGCCCTGACCCGCAAGGATGTGCAGGGTTATGCGGTGAGCCCGTTTGGGCGCCAGGATTACTCCAAGGTCAGCATCAAATAACCCCAGCCCCACAGCCCCCTTCTGTGGGGGCCTGTGGGAGCAAAGGGATTATTCAAGCCTGATCAGGCCTACATCCACCCACGCTCCGCCATCGACAACGGCTCCCCATCGCCAACGATGAAATGGTCGAGCACCCGCACATCGATCAGCTCCAGCGCCTCCTGAAGCCGCTCAGTGAGCACCCGGTCGGCCTGGCTGGGCTCGGTGTTGCCGGAGGGGTGGTTGTGGCACAGGATCAACGCGGCGGCGTTGTGGGCCAGGGCGCGCTTGACGACCTGCCGGGGATGGACACTGGCGCTGTCGATAGAGCCGCGAAACAGCGCCTCGAAGGTCAGCACCTGGTGCTTGGAATTGAGAAACAGGCAACCGAACACCTCGTGGGGTTCGTGACGCAGCATCGATTTCAGGTACTCACGCACCGCGAACGGGCTTTCCAGCGAGGTTTTTTCCCGTGCCCGTTCAGCCAAATGCCGACGGCTCATTTCCTGAGCCGCTTGCAGCTGGGCAAACTTCGCCGGCCCGAGCCCCATATGATTACTGAATGTGATCTGATCGGCTTCAAGCAGCGCGCGCAGGCTGCCAAATTGAATCAATAGTTGTCGCGCCAGATCCACCGCGCTTTTGCCCGACACGCCGGTGCGTAAAAAAATCGCCAGCAGCTCGGCGTCCGAAAGACTCCCCGCCCCTAGCGCCAATAACCGCTCCCGTGGCCGCTCGGCCGCGGGCCAATCGCGAATACTCATGGCATCTCCCTGATTGTGGGCGCCGCTGTTCCGTAGCGGTCGCTGTGATATCGTAGCCCATCTTTTTTGCAGGCGATTTGCACCCTGGCAGCTGCTGCCAAGGGGTTCGCCTTGCACTGACCACTGAAATCGAAAGGCAGGCCTATGCAGCGGCTGTATCGGAAACGCATCGTTCTGGGCGTCGGCGGCGGCATTGCCGCCTACAAGAGCGCCGAGCTGGTTCGCAGGCTTATCGACCAGGGCGCGGAAGTACGGGTCGTCATGACCCGCGGTGGCAGCGAGTTCATTACCCCGCTGACCATGCAAGCCCTGTCCGGGCACCCGGTCCACCTGGATTTGCTCGACCCGGCGGCCGAAGCCGCCATGGGTCATATCGAACTGGCCAAGTGGGCCGACCTGGTACTGATCGCCCCGGCCACGGCCGACCTGATCGCCCGTTTGGCCCAAGGTATCGCCGACGACCTCCTGACCACCCTGGTGCTCGCCACCGACGCGGTGGTCGCCGTGGCGCCGGCCATGAACCAGGCCATGTGGCGCGACCCGGCCACCCAGGCCAACCTGCAATTGCTCGAAAGCCGCGCCCTGAAAGTCTTCGGTCCGGCCTCCGGGAGCCAGGCCTGCGGCGATGTCGGCATGGGCCGCATGCTCGAAGCCACCGACCTGGCCCAGTGCGCCGCCGACTGCTTCCAGCACCAGGCCCTGACCGGCAAGCACGTGCTGATCACCGCCGGACCGACCCAGGAAAACATCGACCCGGTGCGCTACATCACCAACCACAGCTCCGGAAAAATGGGCTTCGCCCTGGCCGAAGCCGCCGTGGAAGCCGGCGCCCGGGTGACGCTGATCACCGGTCCCGTGCACCTGCCGACGCCGGACCGGGTCACGCGAATCGATGTGGTCAGCGCCCGGGACATGCTCGCGGCCTGCGAAGCAGCTATCCCCTGCGACCTGTTCATCGCCTCGGCGGCGGTGGCGGACTACCGCCCCGAAGTCGTTGCCCCGCAAAAATTGAAGAAAGACCCTACAAGCGGCGACGGCTTGCTACTGCAAATGGTGCGCAACCCGGACATCCTGGCCAGCATCGCCACCCGCCCCGACCGCCCGTTCAGTGTCGGCTTTGCCGCCGAGACCGAACACCTGCTCGATTACGCCGCACGCAAGCTCAAGGACAAGAACCTCGACTTGATCGTCGCCAACGACGTGGCCAACCCGAGCATCGGCTTCAACAGCGAAGAAAACGCCTGCAGCGTGATCGACCGCCAGTTGCACGCCACACTTTTCGCCCAGACCAGCAAGAGCAAGATTGCCCGCCAGCTGATCACTTTTATCGCCGAACGTCTGAACCAGGTTTAATGTCATGCACGCCCTACAAGCCAAGATCCTCGACCCACGCATCGGCAACGAATTCCCGCTGCCGCAATACGCCACACCAGGCTCCGCCGGCCTCGACCTGCGGGCGATGCTCAAGCAGGACACAATCCTGGAGCCGGGCCAGACCCTGTTGATTCCTACCGGTCTGTCGGTGTACATCGGCGACCCGGGCCTGGCCGCGCTGATCCTGCCGCGCTCGGGCTTGGGCCATAAGCACGGCATCGTGCTGGGCAACCTGGTGGGCCTGATCGACTCCGATTACCAGGGCGAACTGATGGTGTCATGCTGGAACCGCGGCCAAACGGCCTTCAACATTGCCGTGGGCGAACGCATCGCGCAGTTGGTGCTGGTGCCGGTGGTCCAGGCCCACTTCGAACTGGTCGAAGAATTCGACGAAAGCCAACGCGGCGCGGGTGGTTTCGGGCATTCCGGCAGCCATTGACCGGTGGTTACAGGCCGGGCGTCCTGCCCGGCCCGTTTGTGAAGCTTGTGTTTCAGGACAAAAAATGCGCAATGGCTTTCTGCTAGGTTTCCCACCCGGAATCAATGTATTAGGCGAGCGAGGCCGGGGTAACGCTGTCTCATGGCACTTTCCCACCACGAACTCTCTGTCAAAAACGCCGTCATACCCTTCAGCTTGAGCCTGCCGATGCTAACCGTCGGCCTGTCCAGTCACTTTCCTGATAGAGCGCCCCGCCCATGAACACCCCAGCCGCAATCGCCCCGATCTTCCCTGACAGCATCTTCCGCGCCTACGACATCCGTGGCGTGGTACCGGAAACCCTCACAGCCGAAACCGCCTACTGGATCGGCCGCGCCATTGGCACCCAAAGCCTGGCCCAGGGCGAACCGAACGTGTGCGTCGGCCGTGATGGCCGCTTGTCGGGCCCCGAGCTGGTCGAACAACTGATCAAAGGCGTTGCCGACAGTGGCTGCCACGTCAGCGACGTGGGCCTGGTGCCGACCCCGGCGCTGTACTACGCCGCCAACGTGTTGGCCGGCAAGTCCGGGGTGATGCTCACCGGCAGCCACAACCCGTCGAACTACAACGGTTTCAAGATCGTCATCGCTGGCGACACCCTCGCCAACGAGCAGATCCAGGCCCTGCATACCCGCCTCAAGACCAATGACCTGAGCAGCGGCCAGGGCAGCGTGACCAAGGTCGATATCCTTCCACGCTACAACGATGAGATCGTCAAGGACGTGAAACTCGCCCGTCGCCTGAAGGTGGTGGTCGATTGCGGCAACGGCGCGGCTGGCGTGATCGCCCCGCAACTGATCGAAGCCCTGAACTGCGAAGTCATCCCGCTGTTCTGCGACGTGGACGGCAACTTCCCTAACCACCACCCGGATCCGGGCAAGCTGGAAAACCTCGAAGACCTGATCGCCAAGGTCAAGGAAACCAACGCCGACCTGGGCCTGGCCTTCGACGGCGACGGCGACCGCGTGGGCGTAGTGACCAATACCGGCAGCGTGGTGTTCCCGGACCGCCTGCTGATGCTGTTCGCCAAGGACGTGGTGGCGCGCAACCCGGATGCCGAGATCATTTTCGACGTCAAATGCACCCGTCGCCTGGTGCCGCTGATCAAGGAATATGGCGGTCGTCCACTGATGTGGAAAACCGGTCACTCGTTGATCAAGAAGAAAATGAAACAGAGCGGCGCCCTGCTGGCCGGCGAAATGAGCGGCCACATCTTCTTCAAGGAACGCTGGTTCGGTTTTGACGACGGCATCTACAGCGCCGCGCGCCTGCTGGAAATCCTCAGCAAAGAGAAATCCACCGCCGAAGAGCTGTTCGCAACCTTCCCGAACGATATTTCTACGCCAGAAATCAATATCCATGTGACCGAAGAGAGCAAATTCAGCATCATTGATGCACTGCACGACGCTCAATGGGGCGAAGGCGCCGAACTGACCACCATCGATGGTGTGCGGGTCGACTATCCCCACGGCTGGGGCCTGGTTCGCGCATCCAACACCACGCCGGTGCTGGTACTGCGTTTCGAGGCCGACAACGAAGCCGAACTGCAGCGCATCAAGGATGTGTTCCACACCCAACTCAAACGTGTTGCACCTGATCTCCAACTACCGTTTTGATTTTTTGAAGCACTACCGGAGCCCTGAATGACCCTCGAACGCGAAGCCGCCGCCAACACCGCCAAGGTCCTGTCCGAAGCGTTGCCTTATATCCGACGCTACGTCGGCAAGACCCTGGTGATCAAATACGGCGGCAACGCGATGGAAAGCGAGGAGCTCAAGACCGGCTTCGCCCGCGACATCGTGCTGATGAAGGCCGTGGGCATCAACCCGGTGGTCGTACACGGTGGTGGCCCGCAGATCGGTGACTTGCTCAAGCGCCTGTCGATCGAAAGCCACTTCATCGATGGCATGCGCGTGACCGACGCGCAGACCATGGATGTGGTGGAAATGGTCCTGGGCGGCCAGGTCAACAAGGACATCGTCAACCTGATCAACCGTCATGGCGGTAGCGCCATCGGCCTGACAGGCAAGGACGCCGAGCTGATCCGGGCGAAGAAACTCACCGTCACCCGCCAGACACCGGAGATGACCCAGCCGGAAATCATCGACATCGGTCATGTGGGCGAAGTGGTCGGTATCAACACCGACCTGCTGAACCTGCTGGTCAAGGGCGACTTCATCCCGGTGATCGCGCCCATCGGCGTGGGCGCCAACGGCGAGTCGTACAACATCAACGCCGACCTGGTGGCGGGCAAGGTTGCAGAGGCACTGAAAGCTGAAAAGCTGATGCTGCTGACCAACATCGCCGGCCTGATGGACAAGTCGGGCAAGGTCCTGACCGGACTGTCGACCCAACAGGTCGATGACCTGATCGCCGATGGCACCATCTACGGCGGCATGCTGCCGAAGATCCGTTGCGCACTGGAAGCGGTACAAGGCGGCGTCGGCAGCTCGTTGATCATCGACGGCCGGGTACCAAATGCGATCCTGCTGGAGATCTTCACCGACACCGGCGTAGGTACGTTGATCAGCAATCGCAAGCGTCCTTAAGCGATACCGGTAAAAAAAGACCCCGCTCAACCTGGTTGAGCGGGTTTTTTTTTACCCACCGACTCCCACAAGGGAATGTGCAAATCTTTAAACGCCGAACTGCGCCCGATAAGCCTCAACCGCCGGCAAATGCTGCTTGAGCTGCGGATCGTCGGCCAAAAACTCCAGCACCTGGTTCAGCGACACAATGCTGATCACCGGAATGCCAAAGTCGCGCTCCACTTCCTGGATCGCCGACAGCTCACCGTTGCCGCGCTCCTGGCGGTTCAGGGCAATCAGCACGCCAGCGGCCTTGGCGCCTTCCTGGGAACCGATGATCTGCATCACTTCACGAATGGCAGTGCCGGCAGTGATGACGTCGTCGATGATCAACACGTCGCCGGTCAGCGGTGCACCCACCAGGCTGCCGCCTTCGCCGTGGGCCTTGGCTTCCTTGCGGTTGAAGCACCAAGGCAAGTCGCGCCCGTGGTGTTCGGCCAGGGCGACGGCAGTGGTGGCGGCCAGCGGGATGCCTTTGTAGGCCGGGCCGAACAGCACATCGAACGGGATACCGCTCTCGACGATGGCTGCCGCATAGAAACGACCCAGTTGCGCCAGGGCGGAACCGGTGTTGAACAGGCCGGCATTGAAGAAGTACGGGCTGGTGCGCCCGGACTTGAGGGTGAACTCACCGAAGCGCAAAACGCCGCGATCGATGGCAAAGCGAATGAAATCGCGCTGATACGCCTGCATGAAAAAAAGCCTCAAATACCGCGGATTTAGCTAAATAGGTACACGGCGTGTATCATACACGCACGTGATTTTTGGGGCCATTTATGCGGATCATCAGTGTGAACGTCAATGGTATTCAGGCTGCAGTCGAGCGTGGTTTGCTCAGTTGGCTGCAAGCACAGAATGCCGACGTCATCTGCCTGCAGGACACCCGCGCCTCCGCCTTTGAACTGGACGATGCAGCCTTCCAACTGGATGGTTACTTCCTTTATGCCTGCGATGCCGAAGTCCCCGCCCAGGGTGGCGTGGCTTTGTACTCGCGGCTGCAGCCGAAGGCTGTCATCAACGGTCTCGGTTTCGAGACGGCGGACCGCTACGGGCGCTACCTGCAAGCCGATTTCGACAAGGTCAGCATCGCGACCTTACTGCTCCCTTCGGGGCAGAACGGCGATGAAGATTTGAATCAGAAATTCAAGTTGATGGACGACTTCGCCCGTTATCTGGATAAACAGCGGCGCAAACGTCGCGAGTACATCTATTGTGGCTCGCTGTACGTGGCGCAACAGAAGCTGGATATCAAGAACTGGCGCGACAGCCAACAATCTCCTGGCTTCCTGGCGCCGGAACGGGCCTGGATGGACGAGATCATTGGCAACATGGGTTATGTCGACGCCCTGCGTGAAGTCAGCCGTGAAGGCGACCAGTACAGCTGGTGGCCGGACAACGAACAGGCCGAGATGCTCAACCTTGGCTGGCGCTTCGACTACCAGCTGCTGACGCCTGGGCTGCGCCGCTTCGTACGCAGCGCCCGCCTGCCGCGCCAGCCACGGTTCTCGCAGCATGCGCCGCTGATCGTGGATTACGACTGGACGCTGACTATCTAAGTGTCGTTTCGCAACCACAAAAAAACCGACAGCCGTGTCGGTTTTTTTGTGGACAACCATTTCCACTGTGGGAGTGAGCCTGCTCGCGATGGCGCAGTTACATTCAACATTGATGTTGACTGACACACAGCTATCGCGAGCAGGCTCGCCCCCACAGGGGGTTACTCATCGATCGTTATTTGACCAACCGCCAGGTAAACGGATACCGATACGGCTGCCCTTCATTGGCCTTCACGCCACCAATGATGGTCAACACCAACGCACCAATGGCCACCAGGCCGAAGAGGAAGAAGCCGATCACCACGACCATCAGCAGCAAGCTGATCGCCGAGGCAATCGCCACGGTGATCTGGAAGTTCAGCGCTTCCTTGCCCTGGGCATCGATGAACGGGTCGGACTCACGCTTGAGCTGCCAGAGCACCAGCGGCCCGATCAGCGTGCCGAACGGAATCCAGATCCCCAACAAGGCGGACAGGTGACAAAACATTGCCCATTGACGCGCCTCTTTGCTCGGCTGGGGCAGCAGGATTTGCTCATCACTCATGACGCTCTCCTTGTCTTGAAGCGGGAATCGATCAGTCAGCCAAGGCGGCCTTTTGCAGTTCGAAGATCTCGTTCATGCCTTTCTTCGCCAACTCCAGCATAGCGTTCAATTCTTCCGGCTGGAACGGCGCGCCCTCGGCAGTGCCCTGGACTTCGATGAAACCGCCGGCACTGGTCATGACCACGTTCAGGTCAGTCTCGGCGGCGGAGTCTTCCAGGTAATCCAGATCCAGCACCGGCTCGCCCTGGTACATGCCCACGGAAACAGCGGCGATCATTTGCTTGAGCGGGTCGCCACCCTTGAGGCCGCCGCGCTTCTTGATCACTTTCAAGGCATCGACCAGGGCGACCATGGCCCCAGTGATGGAGGCAGTACGCGTGCCGCCGTCGGCCTGGATCACGTCGCAATCGACATACAGTGTCACGTCGCCCAACTTGGACATGTCCAGAGCAGCACGCAGCGAACGGCCGATCAAGCGTTGGATTTCCAGGGTACGGCCGCCCTGCTTGCCACGGCTGGCCTCGCGCTGGTTCCGCTCACCGGTGGCGCGCGGCAGCATGCCGTATTCGGCCGTCAACCAACCCTGGCCCTGACCCTTGAGGAACCGTGGCACGCCGTTTTCGACACTGACGGTGCAGATGACCTTGGTATCACCGAATTCGACCAGTACAGATCCCTCGGCGTGTTTGGTGTAGTTGCGGGTAATGCGGATCGAGCGAAGCTGATCGGCAGCGCGACCACTTGGACGTTTCATAGGGAATACCTGTACGGAGGACGGAAAACTGCCGAGCATTATAGAGCCGTGAATCGTCATAGGGCAGTTAAACGTCGCGCGGCTCTAAAAAGCCGGCGCGAGCGAAGCCGCGCAGAGGTCCGCCCGACGGGCTGCCACGCTTTGTCGCAAGCGCGGTTGGGGCATACGCCTCACTGCGCTACAATCCTGCGCCTTTGCTGCCCTTGGGCTTTTAATTTACAGACTCCAGGCCCACGACCACCGTCGTGCCGGCCTGCATTGCGAGGAACCTCCATGGTGCACAGCATGACCGCCTTCGCCCGCGTCGAAAAAGCCGGGGCCCAAGGCACGCTGAGCTGGGAACTGCGCTCGGTCAACAGCCGCTACCTGGAGCCGCACCTGCGCCTGCCCGAGTCTTTCCGCGACCTGGAAGGGGGTGTACGCGAGGCACTGCGCCAGGGCCTGTCCCGGGGCAAGCTGGAATGCACCCTGCGCTTCACTGAAGAAAGCACTGGCAAAGCCTTGCAAGTGGACCGCGAGCGCGCCGCGCAACTGGTCGCCGCCGCCGAAACCGTCGCCAGCCTGATCAAGAACCCTGCTGCCCTGAATCCACTGGAAGTCCTGGCTTGGCCCGGCGTGCTGGTGGGCGATGCGAGCGACCCACAGGCGCTGAACGCCGAGGCGATGGCACTGTTCAATGAAGGCCTCAAGGAACTCAAGGCCGGCCGCGAGCGCGAAGGCGCGGAGCTGGCCCGGCTGATCAACGAGCGCCTGACCTCCATTGAAGAAGACGTCAGCACCCTGCGCGAACTGGTCCCGCAGATGCTCGCCACCCAGCGCCAGAAAGTCCTCGACCGTTTCACCGACATGAAGGCCGAGCTGGACCCGCAACGCCTGGAACAGGAAATGGTCATGCTCGCGCAAAAGAGCGACGTGGCCGAAGAACTGGATCGCCTGAGCACCCACATCATCGAAGTTCGCCGGGTGCTCAAGTCCGGCGGTGCGGCCGGTCGTCGCCTCGACTTCCTGATGCAGGAGCTCAACCGCGAAGCCAATACACTGGGCTCCAAAGCCTTCGACCCGCGCAGCACCCAGGCGGCGGTCAACCTCAAGGTGTTGATCGAACAAATGCGCGAACAAGTGCAGAACATTGAGTAAGGCTAACGACATGACCCACAGCACCGGCACCCTCTACATCATTTCCGCGCCCTCGGGCGCCGGCAAGACCAGCCTGGTCAAGGCACTGATCGACGCCGAACCGCAGATCCGCGTCTCGGTCTCGCACACCACCCGCGCCATGCGCCCGGGCGAAGTGAATGGTGTGAACTATCACTTCGTCGACCGCGAAGAGTTCGTGAAGATGGCCGAGCACGGCGACTTCCTGGAGCGCGCCGAAGTTTTCGGCAACCTTTATGGCACTTCGCAAAGCTACTTGCAGCAGACCCTGGACGAAGGTCACGACCTGATCCTGGAAATCGACTGGCAAGGCGCCGAGCAGGTGCGCAAGCTGATGCCCCAGGCCCGGTCGATCTTCATCCTGCCGCCAAGCCAGCAAGCCTTGCGCCAGCGCCTGACCAACCGTGGCCAGGACAGCGACGACATCATCGAGGGCCGGATGCGCGAAGCGGTCAGCGAGATGAGTCACTACGTCGACTATGATTATCTGATCATCAACGACGATTTCGCCCACGCGCTGGACGACCTGAAGGCGATTTTCCGCGCCAGCCAGCTGCAGCAGAAACGCCAACAGCAACGTTTCGGCAAATTATTAGCCGAATTGTTGGGCTGAACAGCCCTTCCCAAAACCGCTGCGACGGCTTTACATTGGTAGTCGCAGCGCGCCGAGGGGTTTGGTTAAAAAATCAGCGCTTCCCTAAACGCTGGTGTTTTTTTAAACTGTCGAGTCCGCTCGCCCAACCGGGCAGCGCGCATATTGCATTCGCTCCGAGGAATACCATGGCCCGCGTAACCGTTGAAGACTGCCTAGAACACGTGGAAAACCGCTTTGAGCTGGTCATGCTCTCTACCAAGCGTGCCCGTCAACTGGCCACCGGTGGCAAAGAGCCGTTGGTCCAGTGGGAAAACGACAAGCCTACCGTAGTAGCGCTGCGTGAAATCGCCGAAGGCCTGATGAGCTACGAGTTCATCGCCAACGCTGAAATCGTCGAAGACGAACCGCTGTTCGCAGCGTTCGAGGACGAGTCCAACGAGGCGGTCTAAGCCTATGCCTGGTCGACGTAGCACGGCGCGGGGTCACAGCAAACGGCAGGAGTCATCATCATGCCGAGCATAGACGCCCTCGCCGATCGCTTATCGGCCTACCTCGGCACGGACCAGGTCAATCTGGTCCGCCGAGCCTATTTCTACGCCGAACAAGCCCACGACGGCCAGCGCCGCCGCAGCGGCGAGGCGTACGTCACGCATCCTCTTGCGGTGGCGAATATTCTTGCCGACATGCACATGGACCATCAGAGCCTGATGGCGGCGATGCTGCATGACGTGATCGAAGACACCGGCATTGCCAAGGAAGCGCTGCAGGCGCAGTTCGGCGAAACCGTGGCCGAACTGGTCGACGGGGTCAGCAAGCTGACCCAGATGAACTTCGAGACCAAGGCCGAGGCCCAGGCCGAAAACTTCCAGAAAATGGCCATGGCCATGGCCCGCGACATTCGCGTGATCCTGGTCAAGCTCGCCGACCGCCTGCACAACATGCGCACCCTGGAAGTGCTGTCCGGCGAAAAACGCCGGCGCATCGCCAAGGAAACCCTGGAAATCTACGCCCCCATCGCCAATCGCCTGGGCATGCACGCGATCCGCATCGAGTTCGAAGACCTCGGCTTCAAGGCCATGCACCCGATGCGTTCGGCGCGGATAAACCAGGCCGTCAAGCGCGCCCGGGGCAACCGCAAGGAAATCGTCAACAAGATCGAAGAGTCGCTGAGCCACTGCCTGGCCATCGACGGCATCGAAGGCGAAGTCAGCGGGCGGCAGAAACACCTCTACGGCATCTACAAGAAAATGCGCGGCAAGCGTCGGGCCTTCAACGAGATCATGGACGTCTACGCGTTCCGGATCATCGTCGACAAGGTCGATACCTGCTACCGCGTGCTGGGCGCTGTACATAATTTGTACAAACCGTTGCCGGGGCGCTTCAAGGATTACATCGCGATCCCCAAGGCCAACGGCTATCAGTCGCTGCACACCACGCTGTTCGGCATGCACGGCGTACCCATCGAAATCCAGATCCGCACCCGCGAAATGGAAGAAATGGCCAACAACGGCATCGCCGCCCATTGGCTGTACAAATCCAGCGGTGACGAACAACCCAAGAGCACTCACGCCCGCGCCCGGCAATGGGTCAAGGGGGTGCTGGAAATGCAGCAGCGCGCCGGCAACTCCCTGGAATTCATCGAGAGCGTGAAGATCGACCTGTTCCCGGACGAGGTCTACGTCTTCACGCCCAAGGGCCGGATCATGGAGCTGCCCAAAGGCTCCACGGCCGTGGACTTTGCCTATGCGGTGCACACCGACGTCGGCAACAGTTGCATCGCGTGCCGGATCAACCGCCGCCTGGCGCCGTTGTCCGAACCGCTGCAAAGCGGTTCCACGGTGGAAATCGTCAGCGCCCCCGGCGCACGACCCAACCCGGCGTGGCTCAATTTCGTGGTCACCGGCAAGGCCCGCACCCATATCCGTCACGCCCTCAAACTGCAACGTCGCTCCGAATCCATCAGCCTCGGCGAACGCCTGCTGAACAAGGTGCTGAACGGTTTCGACAGCTCGCTCGACAAGATCCCGGTCGAGCGCGTGCAACTGATGCTCCACGAATACCGTCTCGAATTGATCGAAGACCTGCTCGAAGACATCGGCCTGGGCAATCGCATGGCCTACGTCGTTGCCCGTCGCCTGCTCGGCGAAGGCGAACAGTTGCCAAGCCCCGAAGGCCCGCTGGCGATTCGCGGCACCGAGGGCCTGGTGCTCAGTTATGCCAAGTGTTGTACGCCGATTCCGGGCGACCCGATTGTCGGCCACTTGTCCGCCGGCAAAGGGATGGTCGTGCACCTGGACAACTGCCGCAACATCAGCGAAATCCGTCATAACCCGGAAAAATGCATCCAGCTCTCCTGGGCCAAGGATGTCACCGGCGAATTCAACGTCGAGCTGCGGGTCGAGCTGGAACACCAGCGCGGCCTGATCGCCCTGCTGGCCAGCAGCGTCAATGCCGCCGACGGCAATATCGAAAAAATCAGCATGGACGAACGCGATGGCCGCATCAGCGTCGTTCAATTGGTGGTCAGCGTGCACGACCGTGTGCACCTGGCCCGCGTGATCAAGAAACTGCGCGCCCTGACCGGCGTTATCCGCATCACCCGGATGCGCGCGTAGCCCATTCGTTATCAGGAGTCATTCATGACCAAGACCGTTATCACCAGCGACAAGGCCCCCGCCGCCATCGGTACTTATTCCCAGGCGATCAAGGCCGGCAACACCGTGTACATGTCGGGCCAGATTCCACTGGACCCGAAAACCATGGAACTGGTGGAAGGCTTCGAAGCCCAGACCGTGCAGGTGTTCGAAAACCTCAAGGCCGTGGCCGAGGCCGCCGGTGGTTCGTTCAAGGACATCGTCAAGCTGAACATCTTCCTCACCGACCTGAGCCATTTCGCCAAGGTCAACGAGGTGATGGGCAAGTACTTCGACCAGCCTTACCCTGCCCGCGCCGCCATCGGCGTGGCCGCCCTGCCCAAGGGCGCTCAGGTTGAGATGGATGCCATCCTGGTCATCGAGTAAATAAGGCCGGCGCAGCCTCCCCCGCTGCGCCGTTTTCGTCTTGAAAGGATTCCACCATGCGCAAAGCGCTTGCTCTCTCGCTGGCAGCCCTGCTTCTGGGCGGCTGCGCCAGCGACCCTGCCGACCGTGACATCAGCGGCACCTGGATCAACCAGGCAGCCATCGACGCTGCCGCCAAGGGCGGCCCGCTTCGCGAAGCGCTGCAGGGCTATGGCCCGAACCTGGAATGGGACGTCAACACCCGGGGCGGTCAGGCGCGCTACACCAACGGTTTTGAAAACGTCGAAGGCAAATTGCTGGGCGAAGAAGACGGCGCCTGGAAAGTCGATTTCTACGGCAGCTCCGCCAGCGAACTCAAGCGCGATGGCGACCAGTTGAGCCAGGCCGCCACCGAGAACGAACCGCAGCAGGTGTTCGATCGCGCACAAGTCCAGGTACCGGAAGGCGCGCCCATCGGTGCCAGTTTCGAGCGTGCGCTGTATGCCGCCTACCTGGGCGGCACCTGGAACATCGCCAGCGGCCCCGGCCAGGGCGCCACCGTGCAGTTCCAGCCCGACGGCCAGGTCAGCGGCCTGCCGGGTGCCGATCGCTACGCCTTGTGTCTGGCCGGCGATTGCGCCTCCATGAGCGGTGGCAACGACAACATCTGGCTGCAACAGAACGGCCAGGGCAACACCTGGATCTTTGCCCGCGACGGCAAGAAGCTGGAGATCTTCCAGACCGTCAACGCCGCGCTGGCCGATGAAATGCCTTCGTTCACGCCGGGCACCCGGCGATGGTTGCTGGAAAAGCAGTAAAGGATAGGGCGCTTTGAAATAACTATACGAGCGCCCTCTCCCGGCAAAGGTTCACGCGCGAGACGGGACAGGCTTTTTTCTACCCAGGCGGATCAGCTCATTGGAGAAACACAGCCCAAGGATGATCAGTAGTGCGCCCGGGTACAGGCTTTCGCGCGGCACTTCATTGAGCACAACAAATGCCAGCAGTGCGGCGAACAGCGGCTCGGTCAGCTCCAAGGCTTGCACCTGGGATGGCTTGAGGTACTCGATTGCCTTGGTGGTGCAAAAAAAACCGAGGATGGTCGGCAGCGCGGCCAGCGCCAGCAGTGCGGCAATCGCCCAGGGCGACAGCTCACCGATCACGAAGCCGTCGGCAGAAGCCGGCATCAGCAAGTACAGGCTGCCGAAGAACAGCAACTGACGAGTGAAGTGCAGCCCACCGGACACGCCCATCCGTTTCATGGCCACCGAAAACGCCCCATAGCCGCAGCCCGCCATGGACGCGAGTGCAACGCCTTGGAGCGTGAAGCCTTGCTGTAGATCGGCGCCAAAGATCACCGCGATTCCGGCGATCGCCAAGGCGGCACCCACAGTGGCGTTCGCGGTGATCGCATCCTTGAGGATGATGCGTCCGAGCACAATCGAGGAAATGGAAGCACTGGCCATCAGCATCACCACCACACCCGCCGCAGCGTAATGCCGATAGGCAGCCGTTTCGAAGTGGAACAGCACAAAGATACCGAGAAACGCGCAGATCGCCGCCTGGGTCCATTTGGCCGTCGTCGCCGGACGCTTGATAAACAGCAGCAAGGCCGAGAGCAGCAGACAACCCAGGACAGTCTTTATGACGGCGACACTGCTGGCGGTGAAACCATTGCTCATGAGCACTTTGCTGAGCACGCCTATCGTGGCGTTAAGTGCGGCGGCGGAGAGTGCAAAGATAACGCCTTTGCTGAAACTGGCTTGCATTGATGACGGTCCTTGTCGCTGTTAGGTCATTCGACGGGATGTTGGCCCACATCGACGACGCAAAAGATGGCTGAAACGGTTGCGGGTGGCCTGCAGATAACTCTTGGCTTCGGCAAGCAACGGATAATGCTCGGCGAGCTCGATGAACCAAGTCAAGACCTGGAAGGTAAGAACCCAAGGACTAGCCCTTGGCGCCGAACGACATCATCGAGCACACGCCGAGCGGACCCGTGTCAGCAGCGCCCTTCCAGAATCGCCGCATACCCCTCGCGAAAACTCGGATAACGCGGCGCCCAGCCCAAGGCCTTCGCCCGGGCATTGCTGCAGCGCTTGCTGCCGGCGCGACGCACACTGGCGTCTTCGGACCACTGGGTGACGCCCATGTATTCACGCAACCAGCCCACCACCTCGGCCAGCGGCGCAGGGGCGTCGTCGACGCCGATGTAGCAATCGTCCAGCACCTGGCCCTGGCGATCAGCCTCCAGCAGGAACGCCAGCAAGCCGGCGGCATCGTCGGCGTGGATGCGATTGGCGTAGAGCGGTGGGTCGATCACGACGCGATAGCCTTGGCGCACCTGACTCAACAACCATTCCCGACCCGGCCCATAGATGCCGGTCAGGCGCACGCGGCTGGCCGGGATGCCACTGTCCAAGGCCACTTGCTCGGCTTCGAGCATCAGCCGACCGGAATACCCGCCGGCCACGGTTGGCGACGTTTCATCCACCCATTCGCCCTGCTGTTGCCCATAAACGCTGCTGCTGGACACAAACAGCAGACGCTTGGGCCGCTGCCCATGCTGCTTCAACCAGCTCAACACATTCTGCAACCCTTCGACATAAGCCGTGCGATAACCCGCTTCGTCATGGTCGGTGGCCGCGGCGCTGTACACCAGGTAATCCAGTGACCCGGTGGGCCAGTCGGCGGGGCATTGCTCGCTGAACAAATCCCCCGCCACCCCGATGACGCCCGCTGGCAGCTTCGAAACCGTGCGCCGCAGGCCATGGACTTGCCAATGCTCGGCCACTAACTGGCTGGCCAGGCGGCCGCCGATATCACCGCAGCCGGCGATCAAAACAGAAGGCGCGGACATCAAGAACTCCTCTGGCAAAGCCGCAGACTAGCCTTCGCAGGGGACGAGCGGCTAGCCATGCGACAAAAAAAGTAACTGTATTACTTTTGTTAACAAGAATTAATTGCAATAATGCCCACCACTTTTGTTCTCGGCCCACGAGGCCTGGAAGAACATCAACCTTCTTTTTCCTCTCAGGTCCGGCCAGCATGAAACGCTCTCTATCCCCCGCTTCGCCAACCAATCGACCTCGTGCCTGGAGCACGGTAGCCGCCCTGCTGTTCAGCCTGCTGCTGGCACCGGCCGCCGCATTCGCCGATGCACAGACGCCCGCCACGACCCCGGCCACCGTACCAGCTGCTGCCCAGGCACCGGCCGACCCGGCCGCTCCCGTTGCCACGCCTGTCGCCACCGACCCGGCCCAAGCCGTCGAAGCCGACGCACCTCAAATGCTCGAAGCCGACAACTCCCTGGGCATGGCCCACGACCTGTCGCCATGGGGCATGTACAAGAACGCCGACATCATCGTGAAAATCGTGATGATCGGCCTGGCCATCGCCTCGATCATCACCTGGACCATCTGGATTGCCAAAGGCTTCGAGCTGCTGGGTGCCAAGCGTCGCTTGCGCGGTGAAATCGCCGCCCTGAAAAAAGCCACCACCCTCAAGGAAGCCAGCGCCACCGCCGCGAAGGCAGGCACTCTTGCCAACCTGCTGGTGCATGACGCACTCGAAGAGATGCGCCTGTCGGCCAACAGCCGCGAGAAAGAAGGCATCAAGGAACGCGTGAGCTTCCGTCTCGAGCGCCTGGTCGCCGCCTGTGGTCGCAACATGAGCAGCGGCACCGGCGTGCTCGCCACCATCGGCTCTACCGCGCCGTTCGTCGGCCTGTTCGGCACAGTGTGGGGCATCATGAACAGCTTCATCGGCATCGCCAAGACCCAGACCACCAACCTCGCCGTCGTCGCACCCGGCATCGCCGAAGCCTTGCTGGCAACGGCCTTGGGCCTGGTCGCGGCAATCCCGGCCGTGGTGATCTACAACGTCTTCGCCCGTTCCATTGCCGGCTACAAGGCCCAGGTCTCCGACGCTTCGGCCGAAGTCCTGCTGCTGGTCAGCCGCGACCTCGACCACCTGCCGCCCGAGCGTGGCTCGCAACCGCACATGGTGAAAGTGGGGTAATCGGCCATGGGCCTGCATTTGAAAGAAGGCGCAGACGACGATCTGGCCGAGAACCACGAAATCAACGTCACGCCGTTCATCGACGTGATGCTGGTGCTGTTGATCATCTTCATGGTGGCCGCCCCGCTCGCCACCGTGGACATCAAGGTTGACCTGCCGGCGTCGACGGCCAAGCCCTCGCCACGGCCGGAGAAACCGGTGTTCCTCAGCGTCAAGGCCGACCAGCGCCTGTTCCTGGGTGAAGACGAGGTCAAGGCCGAAACCCTCGGCGCGACCCTCGACGCCAAGACCCAAGGCAAGAAAGACACGACGATCTTCTTCCAGGCCGACAAAGGCGTGGACTATGGCGACCTGATGAGCGTGATGGACGCACTGCGAGGCGCCGGCTACCTGAAGGTCGGTCTGGTCGGACTCGAGACGGCGCCCAAGAAATGATCACGACGCGCCAAAAGCTGACGCGTTACAGCGGTAGCCTGGCAGTGGTGCTGGGCGTGCATGCGCTCGCCATCGCCCTGGCGCTGAACTGGACATCACGCGCGCCCATCGAATTGCCTCCCCAGGCAATGATGGTCGAGCTGGCGCCGGTACCCGCCCCACCGCCACCGGCACCGCCCAAAGTCGTCACACCGCCGCAACCTCCCGAGCCGGTCGAAGAACTGCCGCTGCCCAAGCTTGCCGAAGCGCCGAAGCCGGAGATTTCCGTGCCCAAGCCGGTCAAGCCCAAGCCAAAGCCGCAACCGCCCAAGCCCAAACCGGTGGAGAAAAAGCCCGAGCCGCCGAAGGAACAGCCGTCGGAGCAGAAGCCCAGCGACACCCCGCCAACCCAGTCAGTCGCCGAGAAGTCCGCGCAACCGGCGCCTGGCCCGTCGCCTGCGCAATCGGCTGCCAAGGCCAATTGGCAGGGCACGCTGTTGGCGCACCTGGGCAAGTACAAGGAGTACCCGCTCAGGGCCCGGCAGATGAACAAGGAAGGCACCAACCGCCTGCGCTTCGTGGTAGATGCCGAAGGTAACGTGTTGTCGTTCGAACTGGTGGGCAGCTCCGGCACGGACTCCCTGGACCGGGCCACCCTGGAAATGATCCGCAAAGCCCAACCGCTGCCCAAGCCGCCGGCGGAGCTGCTGACCAACGGCACCATCGAACTGACGGCACCGTTTGTGTACTCCATCGACAAGCGCCGGCGTTGATCCCAACTTTGCAAGCCCCTGTAACAGGGGCTTCTTGTTTCTGTGGTGATGGGATTTATCCCCTCGCCACAGAAACATTGGACAGTGTCACACCGCACCCCCAGTCTGATAACGTGCGTCTATCGATTGCAGCCGGTATGCTTGGCTCGCAACTTCACGGACGCTCGCCATGACCCTCACAGAATTACGCTACATCGTGACCCTCGCCCAAGAGCAGCATTTCGGCCATGCGGCCGAGCGTTGCCACGTCAGCCAGCCGACGCTCTCGGTGGGCGTGAAAAAGCTTGAAGACGAACTCGGTGTGCTGATTTTCGAGCGCAGCAAAAGCGCCGTGCGCCTGACTCCCGTAGGCGAAGGCATCGTGGCCCAGGCGCAAAAGGTCCTGGAGCAGGCTCAGGGCATTCGCGAACTGGCCCAGGCCGGCAAGAACCAGCTGACCGCCCCGCTGAAAGTCGGCGCGATCTACACCGTTGGCCCGTACCTGTTCCCGCACCTGATTCCGCAACTGCACCGGGTCGCCCCGCAGATGCCGTTGTACATCGAAGAAAACTTCACCCATGTGCTGCGCGACAAGCTGCGCAACGGCGAGCTGGACGCGATCATCATCGCCCTGCCGTTCAACGAAGCCGACGTCCTGACCCTGCCGCTCTACGACGAACCGTTCTACGTCCTGATGCCGGCCCAGCACCCCTGGACCCAGAAAAAAACCATCGACGCCGCCCTGCTCAACGACAAGAGCCTGCTGTTGCTTGGCGAAGGCCACTGCTTCCGCGACCAGGTGCTCGAAGCCTGCCCGACCCTGACCAAGGGCAGCGAAGGGGCCAAGCACACCACTGTGGAGTCCAGCTCCCTGGAAACCATCCGCCACATGGTCGCCTCAGGCCTGGGCATTTCGATCCTGCCGCTGTCGGCGGTGGACAGCCATCATTACGCCCCCGGCGTGATCGAAGTCCGCCCACTGACGCCGCCCGTGCCGTTCCGCACCGTTGCCATCGCCTGGCGCGCCAGTTTCCCGCGGCCCAAGGCCATCGAGATCCTCGCCGACTCGATCCGTCTGTGCTCCGTGGCCAAGCCGCCCGCTGGCAAGTAAGCCACGGCCATGACTGAGCTGTCGAAAGTGCCGGTCACGACACTCAAGGGTGTCGGTGAAGCCATGGCCGAGAAACTGGCCAAGGTAGGCCTGGAAAACCTCCAGGACGTGCTGTTCCACCTGCCGCTGCGTTACCAGGACCGCACTCGCGTGGTGCCCATCGGCCATTTGCGCCCGGGGCAGGATGCGGTGATCGAAGGCACCGTCAGCGGCGCCGACGTGGTCATGGGCCGTCGACGCAGCCTGGTGGTGCGCTTGCAGGACGGCACCGGCGGGCTCAGCCTGCGCTTCTACCATTTCAGCAATGCACAAAAGGAAGGCCTCAAGCGTGGCACCCGCGTGCGCTGCTACGGCGAGGCGCGACCCGGGGCTTCGGGGTTGGAGATCTATCACCCGGAATACCGCGCCATCACCGGCGGCGAACCGCCGCCCGTGGATGAAACCCTGACCCCGGTCTATCCGCTCACCGAAGGCCTGACCCAACAGCGCTTGCGCCAGCTCTGCCAGCAAACCCTGACCCTGCTCGGCCCCAGCAGCCTGCCCGACTGGCTGCCCACGGAACTGGCCCGGGATTACCACCTGGCGCCCCTGGCCGATGCGATCCGCTACCTGCACCATCCGCCCGCCGATGCCGACGTCGACGAACTCGCCCTCGGCCATCACTGGGCCCAGCACCGCCTGGCGTTCGAAGAACTGCTGACTCATCAACTGTCCCAGCAACGCCTGCGCGAAAGCCTGCGTTCCCTGCGCGCCCCGGCCATGCCCAAGGCCAGGGATCTGCCGGCCCGCTACCTGGCCAACCTCGGTTTCACCCCCACGGGCGCCCAGCAACGGGTCGGCAACGAAATCGCCTACGACCTGAGCCAGCCCGAGCCGATGCTGCGGCTGATCCAGGGCGATGTCGGCGCTGGCAAGACCGTGGTCGCAGCCCTGGCAGCGCTGCAGGCCTTGGAGGCCGGTTATCAGGTGGCGCTGATGGCGCCCACCGAGATCCTGGCCGAACAACATTTCATCACCTTCCAGCGCTGGCTCGAACCGTTGGGCATCGAAGTCGCCTGGCTGGCCGGCAAGCTCAAGGGCAAGAACCGCACAACCGCCCTGGCACAGATCGCCGAAGGCGCGCCGATGGTGGTCGGCACCCATGCGCTGTTCCAGGACGAAGTGCAGTTCAAGAACCTGGCCCTGGTGATCATCGACGAACAGCACCGCTTCGGCGTGCAACAGCGCCTGGCCCTGCGGCAGAAAGGCGTGGGCGGACGGATGTGCCCTCATCAACTGATCATGACCGCGACGCCGATCCCGCGGACCCTGGCGATGAGCGCCTACGCCGACCTCGACACCTCGATCCTCGACGAACTGCCCCCTGGCCGTACGCCGGTCAATACCGTGCTGGTCACCGACACCCGACGGGTGGAAGTGATCGAGCGCGTGCGCAGCGCCTGCGCCGAAGGGCGGCAGGCTTATTGGGTGTGCACCTTGATCGAGGAGTCGGAAGAATTGACCTGCCAGGCGGCCGAAACCACCTATGAAGACCTCACTGCCGCACTCGGCGAGTTGAAGGTCGGGCTGATCCACGGCCGCATGAAACCCGCCGAAAAAGCCGCCGTCATGGCTGAGTTCAAGGCCGGCGCCCTGCAGCTATTGGTCGCGACCACGGTGATCGAGGTGGGCGTCGACGTGCCCAATGCCAGCCTGATGATCATCGAAAACCCCGAACGGCTGGGCCTGGCGCAGCTGCACCAACTGCGCGGCCGCGTCGGCCGGGGCAGTGCCGCCAGCCATTGCGTCCTGCTGTACCACCCGCCGCTGTCGCAGATCGGGCGCCAGCGTCTGGGGATCATGCGCGAAACCAACGACGGTTTCGTTATTGCCGAAAAAGACCTCGAATTGCGCGGCCCCGGTGAAATGCTCGGCACGCGCCAGACCGGTCTGCTTCAATTCAAGGTGGCCGACCTGATGCGCGACGCCGACCTGCTTCCCGCCGTACGCGATGCCGCCCAGGCGCTGCTGGAACGCTGGCCCGACCACGTCAGCCCGCTGCTGGATCGCTGGCTGCGTCACGGGCAGCAATACGGCCAAGTGTGAGCACGCGCTCAGTTTTCCGGACGCGCGTACCGGACAAGCTGGTTATACTGACCAACTTGTAGGAAAACGGATACAGACCATGACAGAAGCTGCCCTCGTCCCCGAATCCCCGCACGCTCCGTCTGTTATTCGGCTGTTGCTCGAGAAATTGGGCGTCGGCTTTGACGAAGTGCTCGAACGCCCCGGCCTGAACCCAGCCCGCAAAGTGCAGGCGGTGTTGCTGCACGATGCCGTTGGCGCGCTCATGGTGCTGTTTCCGCAAAGCCAGCTGCTGGACCTCAACCGCCTGGCCGAACTCACTGGTCGCAAACTCACGGCAGTGCCGACCGAACGTCTGGAGCGCATGCTCGGCAAGCACAGCCTGAGCCTGCTGCCCGGCCTGCCGGCGCTCACCAGCTCGCCCTGCCTGTACGAAGAAAGCCTGCTGCGCGAACCGAAGTTGCTGATCAACTCCGGTGAGCCGGGGCTGTTGCTGGAAGTCACCAGCGAAGCGTTCAAGACCATGCTCACCAAGGCCAGCGCCGCGACGTTCGGCGAAGCCGTGAGCAACATCACCCCCAACCTCGACCGCCCGCACGACGACCGCGCGGAAATCACCCAGGCTGTGCAGGCGTTCACCGCCCGGCGTATCCAGCAACGGCTGGAAGAAACCATCGAGATTCCGCCGCTGGCTGAAACCGCACAGAAAATCATCAAGCTGCGGGTCGACCCGGACGCGACCATCGATGACATCACCGGCGTGGTGGAAACCGACCCGGCCCTGGCCGCGCAAGTGGTGAGCTGGGCGGCATCGCCCTACTACGCATCACCCGGCAAGATTCGTTCGGTGGAAGATGCCATCGTGCGGGTACTGGGCTTCGACCTGGTGATCAACCTGGCGCTGGGCCTGGCCTTGGGCAAGACCCTGAGCCTGCCCAAGGACCACCCGCAACACACCACGCCGTACTGGCACCAGTCGATCTACACCGCCGCCGTCATCGAAGGCCTGACCCGCGCCATGCCGCGTGCCCAGCGTCCCGAAGGTGGCCTGACATACCTGTCCGGCCTGCTGCACAACTTCGGTTATCTGCTGCTGGCCCACGTATTCCCGCCGCACTTCTCGTTGATCTGCCGGCACCTGGAGGTCAACCCGCACCTGTGCCACAGCTACGTGGAACAGCACCTGCTGGGCATCAGTCGCGAGCAGATCGGCGCCTGGTTGATGCGCTACTGGGACATGCCCGACGAACTGGCCACCGCCCTGCGCTTCCAGCACGACCCGCACTACGACGGCGAATACGCCGCCTACCCGAACCTGGTATGCCTGGCCGTACGCCTGCTGCGCTCGCGAGGGATCGGCTCCGGCCCGGACGAGGAAATTCCCGATGCATTGCTCGAGCGCGTAGGCCTGTCTCGGGACAAGGTCAACGACGTAGTCAGCAAAGTGCTCGAGGCGGAAGTGCTGCTGCGCGAACTGGCCTCGCAGTTCAGCCACGGCTGAATAGGCTCGCCCGGTCATTTGATCTTTCCCACGCTCTGCGTGGGAATGCATCCCGTGACGCTCTGCGTCACATCTCAGAAGCGGAACGCGGAGCGTCCCTGGCGACATTCCCACGCAGGAGCGTGGGAACGATCAAACATGGTCCGCTCGATTTAAGTCTTCTTAGACTTCTTCGGCTTCAGGTATTTGGTCAGCCCCTGGAACCAGATCACCAGCGCCGGGTTGCCCTTGATCTGGATCGACTTGTCCTGAATCCCCGTCATGAACGCCAGTTGCTTGTTCTTGGCCTGCATCGTGGCAAAGCCATAGGCGGCGTCCTTGAAGGCGATGGCGAACGCAGGCTCCGGGTAGGTGCCGGACTGGCTGGTGATGCGCTGGTTTTTCACGGTGAAATGCCGGGCGACCTTGCCGTCCAGGGTTTGCAGCTGAAACACCAATTCCTTGTCGCCCAACTGCTGCTGGAACGCCGGATTGGTCCGACTGGCCTTGCCCATCAACAACCCCAGCATCCACAGCAGAAAACGAAATTTCATGGGCACAGCCTCGTGATGAAAGATGAATGGCTGGCAGTTTAGCGATTCTTCGGCGTAACGCCATCATCGGATCGCTTTGGCGGAAGATAAGCTGGTTTTCGCGAAAGATGACTGCCAAGTCACGAAACCAAAAATCAAAAGATCGCAGCCTTCGGCAGCTCCTACATCGATTTCCGTAGGAGCTGCCGAAGGCTGCGATCTTTTGATCTTTTTGCCCTCCTGTTCCTCGGACATTTCCTTCAAAACGCCGGGCTGTTCATGAACTAGGCAGCGCTTACGAGCGCCGCTAACCTCTGTTCGTCATCGCAAAAAACGGTGACACGGACGTGCAAGTCCGGTACATATCGGCGCGCAACTGCTACACCAAACGGCTCATGCCCGTATTGGTGTGTTTATGGCGGCTGCGCGCGGGAGACTCTCGAGGTCTGCCGGGGTCCGATATGCCCGGTCTTGCACACCCGCGCGTAGCTGCCACCTCTTTCGGTGCAACGAAAGGTGGCAGCCTTCATTCAATTACATATCGGGTAATGCATTTATGTTCAAGGTCACTCCAAATCCGCCGCAAAGCGGCCACAAATCCCGCGTCCAAGCGCAGGAAGAAAAAAAGCTAGATGACGCCGCCACCCGCGCCCTCGACTACTACCTCAACCCCAAGCCCGACTCACCGCCCGAACCCGACAAAAACCAACTCTTCATTGTGTCCCCCCACATCGACACCGAAACCCTGCTGGCCAACGCCTCCGAAGACCTGCTCTCCATCAGCACCATCGCCGCCGACCTGGCTGACGACGTGGATGACTCACGCCGCTGCGTGGCCCTGGCGATCAGCCGCATGGCCGATGGGGTTCAGCTATTGGTTGAGCGGGCGTTGGATCATCTGGAAACCAAGGAGATGGCGACGCCTGGGGCCAAGGGGTAGCGTTCGTATTGATGCAGACTGGGCCGACGCCATCGCGAGCAAGCTCGCTCCCACAGGGGGGAGTTGGGTTGTCGCGGATACCACAGTCAACTCAAAACAACTGTGGGAGCGAGCTTGCTCGCGATAGCGGAGTGTCAGACAACATTGATACCGACTGAGCTGACGCCTTCGCGAGCAAGCTCGCTCCCACAGTTGGATCGGGGGTATGGCCGGAGAGCCAGGTCGGCTATAAGGCCGCCTCGCGAGCAAGCTTTGCTCCCACAGATCCTGCTGGAACAGATCTGACGGGTGTACGACCGGGAGAGCCAGGTCGGCTGTTAGGCCGCCTCGCGGTGGACGTTGATCTCGGCGCCCCGTTAACCACGATGGCCGAACGCAGGCATTGCGCAGTGGGCATCCCGGCATGGATGCCGGGATAGCCGCGCTGGGCCATGGATGGCCCTTCGCGGCGGGCCCACGGAGCAATACCTTCGTTCAGGCATGCCGAGCCTAAGCGAGGCACCAAGTGGTGGGGCATAAAGCGCTTTGGTTACTTTCGACTGGGCCGGCTTCCGGGCTTTTCGAAAGTGACCCGCCGTAAGGGCGGAACCCTAAGCCGCCGTTACCGCAACAACGGATATGCCCCCAAAAACAACAGTGGGAGCGAGCTTGCTCGCGATGGCGGCGGGTCAGTCGACATTAATGCCAACTGAACCGACGCCATCGCGAGCAAGCTCGCTCCCACAGGTTTTAGCTGCTGATCAGCGAGCAGCCGCCATCACTCAATCAAACATTCGGGCAAGGAACCGGTGCCCAGTCGCCCAGGTCCGGGTTTTTGCACATGCTGTTGACCTGAGTGGTACCGGCGCTAGCGACCTGCTTGCTTTCATCCTGCTTGGCCTTGGCGGTCTGCAGGGTTTTCTCGGTGGTCACCGCTTCTTTCGGCACGACTGGCAGTTCTTTCTTCTTCGCCGGCGTCACTTTCTTCTTGGTCTTGGTGCTGGTCTGCGCCACGACCGGCGTGGTATCGGCGGTAGCCACGGTCACCACGTCAGTACGCTGCACACCCACTTGCTGCAGGTCTTTCTCGTAAGCCTGGGTGTAGTTGTTCAGATCTTCGGAAGCCTTGCCGTTGACCGCGACAATCAGGTCGTTCGACTCTTTCAGGCCGGCGACGATTTCTGCCAGGCGCTTGCGGCCTTCAGTGTCGTTGACGGTCTTGGCCTTGCGGTCGGCAACCAGTTTGCTGAACGCGTTCTGGTAGCACTGCTGCGAAGTCTTGGCGTAGGCGGTGCTGCGGTCGATGTCGGAGACGCTTTTGTTGACGTCGGCGGCGTAGGACGCGATGCGCTGGTTGTCATCGGCGATCTGCTTCTGGCGCTCGGTGTAGTAACCAGCTGCACCACCGGCCAGGGCGCCGCCCGCGGCACCGATGGCGGCGTTGCGGCCACGGTCTTCCTTATCCGCGGTCAGGGCACCCAGCAGTGCACCACCAACCGCGCCGACGGCAGCGCCGGTGACCACGGACTTGGTCATGTTGCCTTCGGTGGAGCGCAAGTGCTGCACCGGCTCGTAGCAGTTCGGGTAGTACTCGACCTTGGTGCTCGAGGCGACTTTGGAAGTCGGCGACGTGGCGCAGCCGGTCAGTACAGTGCTGAAGCCGACAGCGACCATCAGCAAGTGACGCTTGGAAACCGAAGCAAATGGTTTACGGGAGAAAAGCATAGTTGTGTTCTCGTTTAAGTGTTGACCAGCTCAGCGCGGCGCTATCGCCGCCTGAGTCCCTTCCAAGCTCGCTGACAACGAACACTCAAGACCGCTGAGCGTTCGATGCGAGCAATTCCTTCAATATCGCCGCCGGGTCGGCTCGTTTTTGCTGACGATAATCCCCGACATGACGAACGAATAACGTTGCACGCGCCACCAGGCTCTTGCCCAGTACCGGTTTGCGCTCCAATTCTTCCTTGATGCGCTGAAACTGCGCCTGGATCACGGCATCGGTGTAACGCGTGCCGGTGGCCAGGTTGTCGATATAAATCGCCACCGCGCCATCCAGCGCGCTGCGGCCGTTGTCGATGGCCGTGGCGAACAGCGTGGCGCTGGCCTCGTCCTTGGCATCCAGGGCGGCTTGCCGGCTGTTCTGCAGATTGGTCAGGCGAATGTTGTAGTTGTTGACGGTCTCGGCCACCAAGGCCGACGACTGAATCAGGTTGCCCGCCGCTTCCTCGCGCTGCTGGGCGATGAGCGAGACGTTGCGCTTTAGCTCTTCGTTGACCAGCCCCAATTCGGCTTGCAGACGCGGGTCGACGCTGGCGGCGATGATGCTGTCCAGGCGCTTGGTCGGGTCGTCGGCATCGTCGATGGCATCAGTCAGCGACGCCAGCCGCCCTTCTTTCTGCCATTGGGCAAACAATTCCTTGTAGCGCGAACGCGGCGCCGACAACGCACCGACGGCCACGCGAAAACCGGTGGTTTCGTTGCTTTGCTCGGTGCCGTCGGCGGCGAACAACGGGTATTCGCGGCGCATGCCGGTGAACAGCGTGCCCTCGCCTTCCAGGTAGTTGCCGCCCTTGACCACGAAGCCGCCATAGGCGCCCTGACGGCGACCGGCGTGCACCAACTGGAAGGATTCCTGGACCATCTCGGCGGCGTTGCCGACCACGTCGAACAGGCCAATCGGGTTCGGCAGTTTGGTGCCGATGGGCATCAGCCGCGCCGCCTGGCCGGTACCACCAGCGACCTGGTTGAACACCGCCCAATCGGCCAACGGCCCGTCGCTTTCACTGCCTTCCAGGCGCCTTGGGAACAGGCGCCCTTCCAGGTCCTGACGGCTCACGGCTTGCCCACCACGAGCGGCGAATTCCCACTCGACTTCCGTCGGCAAGCGCACAAAACCCAGCCCGCCGTCTTCGGCGGAAGTACCGCGACCGCTCACCGGCAGAAGATCCTTGTGGTATTTCATCAGCCAGGCGCTGTACACCGCCGAGAAGCGCTCAGCCTCGAACTTCGACAGTTTCACCTTGGGCAAACGCCCGGCCACGCCTTGGGGCAAATCGGCTTGCAAGGTTTCGCAGGCCGGCGCCGCTTCGCCGCTGGCCAGTGACTGCGCCTGGGCCATGACCTGGGCGTATTGCCGGGCCGTGACCTCATACTTGCCGATGAAGTACAGCATCGGTTTGAGTGGCGTCTTGGCGTCGGTCTTGGGCATCAACGGCGTGATGGTCTTGTTCCAGTCCTTGGGCAGGTCCTTGAGTGTGAACTGACCGTTGATGAAGTCGCGCCGGTAGCCGGAAATGAACGACTGCTGATAGCCCGCCTCGTCTTCGCTGAACGGGTAACCGAGGCTGATCTCGCGGTCGTCCAGGGTGCCCTGGGCGAGGATGTAGACGTAGCGAAACACCATCTGGCCTTCGCACGGCAGCGGCAGGCTGACGTCGTCGGGCAACGGCTTGGGGTTGTCCAGCTTGTCCGTGCCTTCATCTGCCCAGACCAAACCGGCGAGGCTCAGCGCCACGGCGGCGCCCAATAACTTATACATCGCGAATTCCTTCACACGCCTGGATGCGCGCCACCCGCCAGCCACCACAAGCCGCCGCGACGGCACTGACGCCGAGCACGGCCACCAGGGCCAAGGTGTAGTGACGCACCAACAGATGACTGGCGTATTCACCGGGCATCTGCGCAAATAAATAATTCAGGCCCGACTGCGCGAGGCCATACAGGCCGGCACTCAACAGGGCCGCAAAGGTGGCGCTGTAGAGCGCCTGCAACACCACGAACAGCAACAGCGCCGCGGTGGAAACCCCCAGCAGGCGCAACACCGACAGCTCCCGGCGCTTACGCTCGACCGCCGCCAGGGCACCGGCAAAGATCGCCGCGAACGCGCCGGCCAAGGCCAACCCGGCGATGATCCAGAACACGATCGACAGATTGCGGCTCAGCGATTGCACTTGTGCGATGGTCTGGGCCTGGGTCGATACCAACAGGTTTTGCCCGGCGAAATACTGCCGCAGCGGCTCGACATCGCCGAGGCTGCGGGCATACAAACGAAACGCCGGGTAGACCCGTTGCCCGGCTACGCCCGCGACATCCCCCGGCCAGCCGAACGCGGGCACGGCACGGCCGTCACGGTAATCCTCCGCCGCCTCCAGCAACGCCAGCGGCGCAAACAAGCCGTCGCGGGCGAAGGCTTCCAATGGCAGCACGTGCAGCACCTGCACGCGGGTGCGCTGCGCCTCGCTGCGACCGGCCACCTGCCGGCCGAAACTGGCCTGCAACCAATCGCCGGCCTTGGCGCCGAGCTTTTCAGCGGCGGTCTGGCTGAGCACCACTTGATCCAGGCCTTGCGGCACCGGCAAATGATCGAACAAGGGATCGCTGGCCGCGGTCGGAATCATCTCGACCGTGACGACCGACGCATCGCCGCTCAAATCCGCCGTAGCGGCGATCTGCCGGGTGCGCGGCAAAGCAAAGGCCACGTCGCTGCGCTGGCTCAATTGTTCGACGAACTCGGCACTGAAGCGACCGCCGCCCAAGGGGATGATTTCCCGGGTGGCCGGGTCGTTCTGCAAGCGTTCGGTGAGGCTGCTGACCAGGCCGAACTTCAGGCCGAACAGCACCAGCAACGGCGCCACCACGGCCACCAAAGCCAACACCGAGCAGGCCGATAGCCAGGCATCGTTGCGGTAATCCTGCCAGGCCAGGGAAGCCACCAGCGCGCCACGCATCAGCAAGCCTCCCCGAGGGTGGCGGTGACACCGCCGTCGACATCGCGACGGCAACTGATGCGCCGCACCTGCAAACCGCTGGCGCGGGCCAGCGCTTCATCGTGGGTCGCGACCACACAGCAGACGCCGTGCTCGCGCGCCTGGGCCACCAGCAACTGCATGACGCGCTCGGCGTTCAGCGGGTCGAGGGCGGCGGTCGGTTCATCGGCCAGCAGCAGGCGCGGCCCATGGGCCAACGCCCGGGCACAGCTGACCCGCTGACGTTGTCCGACGGACAAATCCGCCGGTTTCTTGTCCAGTTGATCGGCAATGTCCAACTGCCCAGCCAGGCGCGTCACGCTTGCGTCATCCTTCAAGCCCAGCAATTTTCGCGACAACGCGATGTTGCCGCGCACATCCAGGAAGCCCAACAGGCCGCCGGTTTGCAGAACATAACCCAGGTAACGACTGCGCAGCTCAGCCAAGGTGCCCTGTTGCGACGCACGCCACAATTTGGCGATGTCCAGCGGCTTGTCGGCCGGCGTGAAGTCGAACTGGCCGGCCTGATCCGGCGCCAACACCAGCGCCAGCAAGTCCAGCAAGGTGCTCTTGCCGCAGCCGCTGGGGCCGACCACCGCCAGTTGTTCACCGCCGCGCAAATGCAGCCGTGGAATCACCAGGCTGTAGCGCTGGCTGCCGGCGCCCCGGCTTTTATGCACTGCGTTCAGGGTCAGCATCACGGCAGCGTCGACAATGGAACGCGGTACAAGGCGTCACCCGGCTCGGCATCGCCGAAGCGCACCCAGTTGGCGAGGTCGTTGTGGAAGGTTTCGTAGAGGCGGATTTTCGAATCCAGCTCGTCGATGAAATCTTCCTGCTCGGCCACGCTCAAGGACAGCCACAGATCCTGGGTCATGTTCAGCGACTTGCTGCGGTACGGCAGCCCTTCGAGGTACTCGCCGAGAATCCCGCCGTCGGCCAGGTTGCCGCCCTTGCGCAGGGCCGACGGGTCGCGGCTCATGTAGGCACTGGCGCTGGCGATTTCCTGGAAGAAATCCTTGGGCGAACTCTGGGTCTTGCGGGCCGCGTCGACGATCAGCTTCAGCGACTGCTGCAGGTCGTTGAGTTGCAGCTTGGTCAGCATCACGCAGACCTGGAACGCCGGCAGTGCCGGGTTGGTCAGGTCGCGGTCGGCGGTCCAGGCGCTGACCAGTTGCGGCGCCTGGCTGGCGGATTTATGCCCCAAAAAGTCCATGTGCATCGCGTAGCCGACCGCGGCCGACTTGTCGGCCAGGCTCGGCGCGGCGCTCAACAGCGGCACGCTTTGCGCCTTGTTGCTGCGCACCTGATGCACCAGGTCGGCAAACACCGAACCGATCTCGTCGACGCGCTCGCCGAACTTGCGCACGTCGGCGCCCGGCACCGGAATGTACAGGTCACCGATCTGCGGGTTGGCGTCGGCGGTCAGGGTGCGGTACTGGCTCTGGGCGCCGGCATGGGTTTTCTTGCCGGCGTCGCTGAGCAGGTGCAAGGCGTAGATCTTGATCTGCTTGCCCAGTGCGGCCTGGCGCACTTCGGCCTCGTTCATTTGCGTGGCGGCAAATGGATCGTTCTTGCGCAGGGCCCCGGCGTCGGTGACCAACAGGATCAAACGCCCGCCGTAACCGGACCAGTCCATGCCTTCGACGGCTTCCATGACCCCGGCAAACGCATCTTCGTTGAACGAATGGCTCGACACCGTCGATGCCTTGACCTGACGCGCCAGCTCCATGAAGCGTTGCGGGTCGCGCCCCTGCTCTAGGGTGATCAAGGTCTTGGCGACGTATTCCAGGCCTGGAGTCTTCTTGATGCTGCTGCGGAAACCCACCATGCCGAAGCTGACACTATCCAACTCGCCGCGCTCGGCGATGCGGGTTTGCAGTTCGTGGACCACGTCGCGCACCTGGTCGATGTAGGGCTGCATCGACACGGTGGTGTCCACGACAAGCACCACGGCGGTACGGAACGCGTCGGCATTGGCGGTGGTGATCGGCGTGTTGCTCGACGCCTTGGGGGTGTTGCCTGGGTCGATGGATGCCACGTTCAGCAACTGCACCGGCTGACCGTTTTCATCGAGGCTCTCGCGGGAATCGAAGATCGGCAACAGATAGAACTGGCTCTGCGGCACGGCGCTGGCGGCCGGCTCCAGGGCCAGCACTTGCTGGTCGTCCTGCGGGCTCTGCTGGGCCTTGAGCAACACGTTCTTGGCGGCCGATGGGTTAGCCAAGAGCTTTTCCACGTCGCCAGGCTGACGCAGGAACATCACCGGCGCACGGCCGGAACGTTCGGTGAACTTGAGCACCAGGCTCTGCTTCCAGTCGCTGACCTGGGCGGCGGGCAACCAGCCGTCGCTGCGCCCGTCAGTGGCCGCACCGACCCGCACCCACGAACCGCCGTCGACGTCCTTGCGCTGATACACGTAGAGCACGGAAAACGCTGGCAGCGCCTTGCCCGGTGCGGCGCCCGGCGCATCGGCGAGCTTCGCCCCCGGTTTGCTGAGCACGCGCTGGAACAGGGTTTTCTTTCCGGCCATCAACAGCGGACGCTGGCCACCATCGGCCTCGGTCGCCACGGGTGGCTGAGCCGGAGGGGCAACAGGTGGTTTGACCGCTGGCACTTCGGGGGGCTTCGGCGGCTTCACTTCCGGTGGCTTGACCGAGGTGGTCGTGGCCACTGGCGTCTTCACGTCTTTGCCGTCATCACCGGACAACCACCAATAACCCGCGCCACCCAACGCCAGCGCCACGGCGACCGCAACGGCAGCCAGGGCGAACACCGGCCCCTTGCGTTGCTCCGACACCGAGGATTGAACCGGCGGTTTTATCGGCGGCGCAACGGGCTTGGGCTGCGATTGTGGCGGCGGTGGTGAATAAGCCGGGCCGCTGGGAATGTCGATGGACATGGGCGTCAAACCCGCCAAGTCATCCACCGCAGGCGCTGTGGTCGGCAGTTGCAACGACAACGGCCGGATCAGCGTCGCTTCCGCCGACTCGTCTGGCAGGTTATCCAACGCCCGCAGCAACGCCGCCGCATCCGGGAAACGCTCCGCCGGATCCTTCGCCAGCAGCTTGCGCAACACGTCCTGGTAACGGCCGTGGTGCACCGGCAGTTCCGGCAACGGTTCGGTCAGGTGTGCCAGGGCCGTGGACAGTGCGTCGTTGCCGGTATACGGCAGTTTGCCAACAAGGATTTCGTAGAGCACCACGCCCAGGGCATACAGGTCGGCGCGGCCGTCGATGTCTTGGCCACGGGCCTGTTCCGGGCTCATGTAGCTGGGCGTGCCGACGGCAAAGCCGGCCTGGGTGAACTGGGTGCGGTCGTCCAGGGACTTGGCGATGCCGAAGTCCGAGAGCACCGCCGTGCCATCGGCGCGGAACAGGATGTTGGCCGGCTTGACGTCACGGTGGACCAGGCCCAGCCCGTGGGCATAACCCAGGGCCGAGGCGATCTGGCGGATGTAGGTCAGGCCCTGCTCCGGCGTCAGGCCCGCGGCGATGCGTTCCTTGAGCGTGCCGTTGGGCAGGTACTCCATCGCCATGTAATACAGCTCACCGACGTTGCCGATGTCATGGATGGTGACGGTGTGCGGGTGCGACAGGCGCGCCAGGGTCTTGCCTTCGCGCAAAAAACGCTCGCAGAAGGTCGGGTCGGCCGCCAGTGCGGCGGCCATGACTTTCAACGCCACCTTGCGTTCCAGCGAACGCTGGGTCGCCAGGTACACGCTGGCCATCGCGCCTTCGCCGATCGGCCCTTCGATGTCGTAACCGGGGATGACAATGTTCAAGGTCAAGCTCATGACGGCACCTTCACAACCACCACGGTGATGTTGTCCGGCGCGCCGCGCATCAGGCCCAGGGACACCAGGCTGCTGGCGATTTCGCCGGGCTCGTCGTGGCTCAATACCTCGCGGATTTCATCGTCCTCGACGGTCTTGGTCAGCCCGTCGCTGCACAACAGGTAGCTGTCGCCGGGCACCAGCAGCAGCTCGGTCAGCGCCAGGTTCAGTTGCGCCTCGACGCCAATCGCCCGGGTGACGATGTTGGCGCGTGGATGCACCCGCGCCTCGGCTTCGCTGAGCAGGCCGCTGTCCTGCAGATCCTGGACATAGCTATGGTCGCGGGAGATGCCTTCGAGCACGCCGTCGCGCAGGCGATACAAACGGCTGTCACCGGCCCACAGGCACATGCCGCGAAGGTCGCGGGCGGCCAACACCACCACGGTGCTGCCCATCATGGTCACGCCACGGTTGGCGGTTTCTTCCCGCACGGCGGCGTTGACCCGCAACAGGTCGCTTTGCAGCGCCGCGACGTATTCGTCCAGCGAACGACCCACGGCAATGCCGCGCAGGCTGTCGACGATCAGGCTGCTGACGTAGTCGCCCGCCGCGTGCCCGCCCATGCCGTCGGCCACGACCCAGAGGCCGTTTTCCGGCAGGTCCAGGCAGGCGTCTTCGTTGACCTGGCGGACCATCCCGACATGGCTCTTGCTTGCAGACTTGATTGCTTTTCCGGCACTTGGACGCATCTACACAACACCTTCTTGGCCGAGCAAAAATTGCGCAAAATCAGCCGCCGCCGGCAATCCCTGGCAGCGCATCAAACCCGGGGCAATGCGTTCCGATCCCTGGCCCCACCACAGGCTCGCGCCTTCGCAGGCCGCCTCGGCGAGGGCGCTCATGCGCCGTTGCGGGTCAGTGGCATCGAAGCGATGCAGGCTGGCAAAGCGGCTGCTCGGCGTGCGCGGCAGGTACATCGGGCTGCCCAGGGTCTCCAGCTGTTCGTTGAACGCCTCGAAACTGGCCTCCACACTCAACGTGCTCAGCAACAGGTTCTCGACCCGCTCAAACCACTCGTCCGCACCGCCCACCACCGACGCCGGGTCCGCGTCGGGCTCCAGCAGCATCGCGACAGTCAGCGGGAAATAACGGCCGACCCGGTCAATGCTCGGCATCACCACGCCGACCGCGGCGTCCGGGCCACACACACCCGGTGCGACCATGAAACGCCACAGCGGGCTGACCAGATAGGCATCCAGCCAACGCTCGCCGAGGCTGGTCTGGCTGGCGAGCAAACCCGCCGCCAACCACGAATCCCACGGGCCGATAAAACTCTGGGGCAAGCCACGACTGACGAAATCGCCGCGGCTGGCCAACTTTCCATAGAAGCCCGGTGTACTCATAGCCGCTCCGGCAGGCTGAAGCCGCTGAGCACCCGGCTCTTGAATGGGTTGAAGGCGCTGTTGGCCCGCAGCTCATAAGAGGCGCTGGCGCCATCGACCCGCAGCCGCAGGTTGAAGCGATCCGGCGAGTTGCCGGCGGTCAGGTCCGATTGCTCCAGCAGCCGGAACCAGGCCCACGGCCCATCCAGGGTGATGCCGGAGCGACCGCTGGACGACGGCGGCATGATCGAGATCCGCACCACGCCGATGCTGCCCGGGTTCGGCCACTGCATGGCGGTCGGCCGGCTCGGGCCGTGGTCGTAGCTCAACTGTTGGCCGTCGAGGTCGAGCAGGAACTGGGTGATGGTCGAGTCCATCGCCACCGGCTTGAGCTCGAAACGCACCATCGGTTGCGTGCCACCGGAACGGAAGAACGCATCGCGGATGGTCGCCGCGCGCTGGAAGGTCTGCAGTACGCCAGGGGCGATACCGAGCTTCTGCGCCGCGCCCGGCTGCCAGCGCCAGGTCGGGGTCGAAGTGTCGACGTAGGGTTGCAGGTACTTGCGGAAGTAGTTGTCCATCACCCCGCCGACGCCGAAGAACTGGCCGAAGTCATCCAGGGTCGCGTCCCGCGCACTGCCTGGCGACATCGGATAGCGCCCGGCCAGGGACTGGCGATAGATGTTCACCACTTCGCTGGTCCAGGCGGCGTTCAGTTGGTTGCGCACCCCGCCCATCATGCTGTTGGTGGTGGAGTTGACCACCGACTTGACCAGGCCCTGCACCAGCGGCGGCTGGCGTTCGGCATTAAGGCTGACCCGAGTTGCGGCGGCCGTGGCCTGGTTCTTGGCTTCGCCGAGCAAGGCGTCGCCACTGGCACCGACCATGGCGCTGACCTGCACGTACAGGGCGTTCATGTCGGCCAGCAAACCGTCGATGGCCGCCGGCTCGCCTTCGCTTTTGCTGACGATGCTGTTGAGCTCGGCGAAGTGCGCGGTGATCGGATCATCGCTTTGCGCCGGTGCGTTTTGCGTCGCCTGCTCCTGGCCGAGCAAGCTGCCCAGGCGCTCCTTGAGCTTGTCCACACCGCCTTCTACCGGCGCACCTTGGGCAGCCAGCAGGCGTTCATCCTGTTGCAGGTCGGTTTCCTTCGCCACCGCCACCAGCAGTTTTTTCAACGGTGAGGTCGGGCCGGAAATCACCCGCAGCACATCGGCGGCCTGGGCCACGCTGGTGATCGGCACAAAGTCGATGTCGGCCAGCAAGGCGTCCCATTGGCGCAGGTAGTCCTGGAAGTACAGGCGACGCACATCGGCAGCCAGGCTGGCGACGTTCTGCTGATCGGCCTCTTCGTGGCCAAGCACCCATTGCTCTTCGGCCAGGGTGCCGGTCTGGCTCAGGCTGGTGAGCAAGAAGCCCTGGCGGTAACCCTTGACGGTGAAGAACCCGCTCAGCGGCTCGCCCAATGGCTTGCCGCTCTTGCGGCTGAACACCAGCGCCGCGTCACGCCCGGCGGCTTCGTTGATACGGAAGTCCGGGATGCCTTCGGGCAGCTTCTGGCGCTTGATCCGGTCATAGACCCGCTGGGCCACCGGCAATTGCTGCAACTGGCGGCGCAGGTCTTCGACCAGGCGAGGATCGAGGCGCGCGAGGGGCGGACGCCGCTCGAACAGCGCCTGCAAATGCGCGGTCAGGGCCTGGCGCTGCTCGGCCGGCAAATCCCGCGGCAGGCTGCGGTCCCAATCCAGGGCGATCCAGGCCTTGATGAAGTCGGCATCGTAATGCTCGGTGTCGGCGAGCATCAGGTAGGCCTTCAAGCCTTCGTAGAGGAAATCCGAATTGCCGCCGCTGTGCAGCTGCTCTTCGATCCGCGTCAGCAGACGTGGCGCGAACACCGCGATCAGCAGCTTGCGGTAGACGCTGCCGGACTCGGCTTCGAGCATGTCGCCCTGGTACAAGCCCAGGCCTTCGGCCCAGCTCGGTGCGTCGTCAGCCAGGTGTTTCACGGCGTTGAGCAACGGCAACACGGCGAGGACGTCGCGTTGCGCCGGGCTGAGGTTCTGCACGGTTTGCCCCAACGGCGCGACCTTCTGGTCGACCTGGGCAATGTAGGCTTGGTTGGCGCGATAGCTGACCCACCACAACGTGCTGACCACCAGCACCAACACCACGGTGGAGGCCAGAACGCCGCGGGCGATCCATTTGCGCCGCCGCTCGACTTTCGGATCGACGCCCACCAGCCCGCGCTCGGCGAAGGCCACGGCGGTGAAGAGTTTTTCGATGAAATAACTGCGCCCGGTGCCGGTCTGGCGCGCCAGGTGCTGACGATCCAGGTTCATGCTCTGGGCCATGGAGCCGATCAGGCGGTCGATCGGGCTGCCTTCCTGGGTGCCACTGGTGAAATACACGCCACGCAGCAACACGCGCTCTTCGAAGGCGTTGGGTTTGAACACGCCTTCGAGGAAGCTTTGCAGGCAATCTTTCAAGGCGCCGAACTGCTGCGGGAAACCGTAGATCAGATCGCGCCGCGCCGGGTCGCGCTCTTGTTGCAGGCGTTCCACCAAGCGGTCGTTGAGCCGCTGCTCAAGGCCGGTGAATTCGCTTTGCAGGTGCGCCAGCGGGCTATCGCTGCTCTTGCCATCGTCCAGGGCGAAGGTCATGCCCCAGACCTGGGCGCGCTCTTCCTTGCTCAGGGTATCGAAATACTCCATGAACCCCGGCACGAGGTCGAGCTTGGTCAGCATCAGGTAGATCGGGAAGCGCACACCCAGTTGGGTGTACAGCTCCTGGATCCGCAGCCGGATTGCGGCGGCATGGGCGGCGCGCTCGGCGTCGCTGCCCAGCAGCAGGTCGGACAGGCTGATGGCGATGAACGCGCCATCAATCGGGCGCCGGGCCCGTTGTTTTTTCAACAGACCCAGGAAGCCCAGCCAGGCGGCCTTGTCGATGGTCGCGTCGCTGTCCTGGGTGGTGTAGCGGCCGGCGGTGTCGAGCAGGACCGCCTGGTCGGTGAACCACCAATCGCAATTGCGCGTGCCGCCGACACCGCGTACCGCGCCGGCGCCCAGTTGCGCGGCCAGTGGGAAATGCAGCCCGGAGTTGACCAGCGCGGTGGTCTTGCCCGAACCCGGCGGGCCGATGATCACGTACCACGGCAGCTCGTAGAGGTTGCGGCGCTCGTCACCGCCCAGCTTGGCTTTCTTGAGCAGGGCCAAGGCTTCGTCCATGCGCTGGCGCAGGGTTTCGAGCTCTTCGGCGGTGGCGATGCTGGTCGGGTCCGGTGGGGTTTGCGCGGCCAGGCTGCGCATCACTTCGGCGGCCTGACGGCGCGCCTGGATGATGCGCAGCACCCGGTAGGCGATCCATACCGCGAACACCAGGATGATCAAGGCCCAGCGGCGGCCTTCGGGCACCAGCCAATCGAGCAGCGGGCCAACGAACCAGATGATCAGGCTCAGGGCGATCAGCCCCAGCAATGGGATGACCCAGCGGGTCATAAAACTGAAAAACGCCTTCACTCGACCCCCTCCGCCAATACTGTGATTTCAACCCGACGGTTGCGCGCACGCCCCTCTGTGGTGGCGTTGGATGCCAACGGCTCGGTGTCGCTGCGGCCTTCGGCGCTGAAGCGCTCGGGCTGGCCAGTCTTGGCCGAGAGAATTTGCAGCACCGATTGCGCCCGCGCTTCGGACAACGCCCAGTTGGACGGGAACCGGAGGGTGGCGATCGGCCGATTGTCGCTGTGCCCGGTGACCAGGACCTGGCCCTTGACCTTGCGCACCGCATCGGCGATGCGCAGCATCAGCGGCTGGAAATCGTCCTTGATGCTGGCGCTGCCCGAGGCGAACAGCTCATCGCCGCGGATGGTCACCACCGAGCGGTCGACGGCGTCTTCCACGGCAATGCGGTTGGCGCGGATTTCATCGGCGAGGAAACCGGCCAGGCGTGGGCGCTCGATCACCTTCGGTTGCACCACAGGGCGGTCGATGGTCTGCACCGGGATTTCACCGAGGAAATGAATGTTCTTGAACACCGGCTCGGCATCGGAGGCCAGCTTCATGCGCAGGCCGAACAGCAGCGCCAGCAACAGCGCCGCACCGATGGCCACGGCGATCCATGGCGGCATGAATTGCGCCAGTCGATCACGGGCCACAGTGACACCGCGCCAGTGCGGCGACAGCTCGCGCTCGTAGTCGCCACGGGCGCTGCGGATGACGGCGGCGGTGCGCTCACGCAACGCTTCCAGTTGGCTGCGACCGTCGTTCATCACCCGATAGCGCCCTTCGAAACCCAGGCACATGCACAGATACAAAAGCTCCAGCAGATACAGGCGCTCGCGCGGGCTTTGCAGGCAATGCTCCAGCAACTGGAACACCTTCTCGCCGCCCCAGGCTTCGTTGTGCACGGTGATCAACAGGCTCTGCTTGCCCCAATCGCTGGTGCCGCCCCACGGCGTGCTCAACACCGCTTCGTCCAGCGCGGTACACAAGGCGTAGCGGGCCAGCAACACATCGTTGCGTACCACACCGGCGGCCTCGGCACGCTCTTCGAACTGGCGCAGGTAGGCCAGCAGTTGTGCGCGCAGACTGGCCGGCGCCGGGTGGGCAATGGTGTTGCGCAGGCGCGTCAGCAGCGCCAGCAGCGGGCCGGCGGCGCTTTCCAGCGGGTTGAGCCCCTCGGCCTTGCCGGTCAGCACCGGCGCGGCCGGCATCGACAGCGGTGCAGGCGCAGGCGTCGGCTGTGGCCGGCCAGCGTCTGGGCGGAAGGGATCTCCACCACGGCCACCGGGCGTCGGCATGAACTGGGTACGATCGTCGTTACTCATCGCGGTTTATCCTCGGATCGCCCAGAAGGCCAGGTTCAGCCCTGGGAACTGGCCGGCGATGTGGAACGCAAAGCCGCCGGAGTTGCTCAGTTGCTGCCAGTGATCGCTGCCCCGGTCGAGCTCGTAGTAAGTGGAGCCGGCGTGGTACGGCAACTGCCGTGGCGCCACCGGCAACGGCAGCAGGCCGATGCCCGGCAGTTGCAGGTTGACCAGGTCGCGGATGTGCTCCACCGAACCGACCTTGCTCTGCTGGCCGAAGCGGCCACGCAGGGTCTCGGCCGGCACGTCGGCGCGCACCACCAGGATGAAATTGGCACTGTCGAGCAGGGTCTTGTCGGCCAGCATCGCCACGTGGATGCCGTAGGCTTTCTCGACAATCGGAATTGGCGTCGCCTTGCTGTCGATCAGCATCGACAGGGCTTCGCGCAGGGCCTGCATCACGGGCGCGTAGCTGAGCGCCAGGTCATCGTGCTGGTAAGGCGGGTATTGCTGCGGTCGGCGCCCGGACGCGGTGAACGTGGAGAACTCCCCGGCCAGGCTCACCAGCTCGCTGTAGAAACGCTCGGGATGCAGCGGGCTCAACTGGCTCAGGTGCTGGATCAGCGGCTGGGCGCGGTTGACCAGTTGCAACAGCATGAAATCGGCAATTTCCGAGGCGCCACCGGCGCCGGACGCCACTACCCGCCCGGCCAGGGCTTCGCCGCGTTGATGCAGCAGGCCCAGCAGTTCGCTGCGAAACGCCGCCAGTGGCTTGGAGGCGATCACATCCAGCAGCGGCGGGATGTAGGCGTCGTCGAGTACCAATGCACGGTCGGCGCGCTTTTCCTTGATGCGAACCACGCCGATGGCGGCGTAGTCGCCGATGCCATCCTGTTCGGTCAACAGCCGCAGCGCCCGTGAGCCGAGGGCCACCGGTGCGCGGTTTTCGAACGGTGCGTTGTCGTCACGCACTTCGCACACCTGGCTCACATAACGCGCAGCGCCGAGGTCTTCGCCTTCGTCCACGGTGTCCCGGGCGCCGGCGCGCTTGAGCGGCAAGGCCAGGTACACCAGGCCATCGCGCAGGTTGTCGTCGACGTTCAGCGGGGTTGGTGCCAGGTCATCCTGGGGAATGTTGAAGGGCGTACCGTCCGGCAACAGGCCGCGCGCCGAGATGATCGCCAGCTTGCCCTGGGCCAGCAGGCCCTGGTCGATCAGCAATTCGGAAAAACCCCAGGCGCCGGCCGACAACGGGCGGCTGCGTGCGTCGATGAGGTTTTCCAGGTAACGGTCATGCTGTTGGAAGTGCTGCGTTCCAATGAACATGCCTTCCGACCAGACCACGCGATTGTTCCAGGACATGGGGGCTCCGATTGCTTATTGGGCAGGGCTGGATGGGGGGACGACGACGGCGCTGCGCACGGCGCGCACATCGAGGCTGATCTGGTATTCGGTGTATTCGCGCGCCGGGACGTTCATCACCGTGCGCCACAGCGACTGGTCCAGCTCGCGATAGCCCACCAGTATTCCGATATGCCGCGTGGCCGGGTCGAGGTCGCGTTGCAGGCTCAGTTGCTGGCCGGGCTGGATCAGCACCTCGTCCTGGTCGATCAGGTCGGCGCCCAGCGTTGCCTGGGCCCGTTCGGCGAGGGCGAAATAATCGGCACGGCCGAAGGTCGCGGCATTTTTCAGTTCGAAAATGCGCACCCGGACCGGGGCCGGCTGGCCGGTGGCGCCGGGGTTGAGGCCGGCAATGGCGTGAAAGTGCAGCTCGATGGCGGCGGTGTCGGCCTCAGCTTCTTCGGGCTGGGGGTTGGCCGCATCCTTGGCGCACGCCGTCAGCAGAAGCACGGTGGCGACTGCGAGTAAAAACCTGGGAATCATCCTGCGTCCTCAATGACGTTTGAGCTATCCGTTGTGTGCCGATCAATCTTGTTATGGGACGACGCCGCTTATCGGCGTCGCTGTCGCGTACTGTGTTCTTCGTAGGCGCGGCTGAACTCGCGACCGAACAGGTCCTGGAAATCCTCCTGGGCTTCCCGGGAAATGTTGCTGTAGAGCTCGGTAAACTGCTGCCAGTACTGGGCCTGTCGCGAGCCGCTGAAAATACCCGAGAGCCCACCGGGCTTGGCCATGCGCTCTTCCAGTTGCGCCGGCTCGAAACGCCCCAGCAAATGCTTGATGGCCGCTTCCACGCCGGCCATCACCGCCAGTTGGTGGGCCCGCAAGTCATCGAAACTGTCACGCACCGCCGCGTCCGGGGCCATGAACGCCTGGTTGCCGTGGCGCAACAGCAACAGCAAGGCTTCATCCACATTGGGGGCGAATTTCAGCGGGTTGTTTTCCACCGGCTGGATCATCGTCTGCTGGATGCGGAACTCGCCCTTGAGGCTGCTGCGGGCGCGCAAGACATCGATCAGGCCTTCGACCATCAACCGGTAACTGCGCCCGATGCTTTCCATCTGTGCTTCGGCGTTGGCCTTGTCCAGGCGCAACTGATCGAGCCCGGCACCGCGCAGGAAGGCTTGCAGCAAATCGGGTTGGTTGGCCTCGATCGGGGTAACTGGAGCGACCGGAGCAACTGGAGCGACCGAAGCAACTGGAGCAACTGGAGCAACTGGAGGTGCGACCGGGGGCTCGACGCGGGTGACCGACGCTTCGGGCACGGGTGCCGGCGGCGGTGCGCTGATTTCAGCAAAAATGTCGACGAGCGGGGCCTGCGGGACAGGCGACGCGACCGGCTCAACCACAGATGGTAGCGGCACCGGCTGCGGGGCCACGGGCTGCGGGGATACCGCCACCGGAACCGACTTATCGCTGAAGGGATCCCAGTCATCCGGAATCACCGAGGCAGACGGCGGTATCACCGGCTCCACCACGGGCGGTGGGCTCGGCCGGGGAATTGGCGTCGGCGGGCGGAAGTTGTGCTGCTCGGCCGGCACATGGTCAGGCTGGGTGGCCGGCGGGACACTGGCTGGGGTCAAGAAATCGAACAGGTCCGGCAGGGTATCCATGGCCGACCCGCCCTGGAAATGCGCAGGCGGAGCCGCTTGGATCGGCGATGGCGTATGAAGCGGCGACGGCGTATGCACCGCTGCGCCCTGGCGCCCCATCAAGGCCTCGAAACTGCTGGGCGATTCGGCAAACGGGTTGCTGTCGGTGACCGGCAGGCTGAAATCGACGCGCGCCTGGATCTCATAATCACCGATGCGGATCACTTCGCCGTCTTGCAGGGGTTCGCTGTTGCCCTTGCGCAGGCGAACACCGGCCTTGACCAATTCCACACCATTAGTACTGTTATCAGTTAAATAATAACGCCCGTCTTTGTATTGGATAACGCAATGTTTGCCGGAAACCAGGCGCTCAGGGTCCGGCAATACCCAGTCATTATCGGAATTACGGCCAATTGCCATCACCCCCTGATCCATGGACTTTTCAGAACACTGGCCTGGGGTGATCTTGTGATAACTAGTGATAGTCAAACACAGCGGCATCTTGCCTCCTTGCTGAATACTTCGCGCGCGGGCGAGAGTGAGGGTTCAGGCCCTGACTACCCGCCGGCAACCTTTGCCAACAGCCGTGAAACGGCTTTTTGCCAGCATGATTGCTGATCATAACCGGCTTGCGTGACAAAAACCCCACGTCAGTTGCCGCTTCGACCGATGGGTCGGGCAGGCTGTTAAGCCCATCACAACTGTTACAGAGGGGATACATTGGTGAAATAGCTTACCTTGACAAGCGATAAGTACTACACCAAAAATGCACAACTTCTTGAATATACATGATGGCACTTTAAGATCAGTGCAAGTCTAAAGGGCCATTACCGTCAAGGAACATGTGAGTTTCATCCGAAACTTGCGTGTGAACTGCCCGACTTTCTTCAGCGGGTGATAGGGAGATCGATCCAAGTGGATGTGCCTTTGTTGCTCGCCGCCGTTTCCGCGACTTCGCCGTGTGGTGAAGATTTGGAATATGACGCGGATTTCTTGCGCCTGGAACGCGACTCCCGGGGCCAGCCCGAACGCAGCATGGGCGATTCGATCCTGCCTGCCGAACCTCCTGAGTGGCGCAGCATCCAGCAGCAGAGCCTGGACTTGCTGCAACGCAGCAAAGACCTGCGCATCACCCATTTCCTGTTGCAAAGCTCCCTGGCCCTCGAAGGCCTGCCGGGCATGGCCCGTGTGCTGACGCTGATCAGCGAACTGCTCAAGCAGTACTGGGCCGAGTTGCATCCGCGCCTGGACGCCGAGGACGACAACGACCCCACCGTGCGCATCAATGCCCTCGCCGGCCTGACGTCCGACATCACCATTCGCTTGCTGCGCGAGAGCATCCTGGCCCGCTCGCGGACCTTCGGTGCCGTCAGCCTGCGCGCCGCCGCCAACGCCAGCGGCCTGCAAAGTTTCCCGGATGAAAACCTCGGCGCCGAACAGCTCGCCGGGGCCCTGCTCGACAGCGACCCCGAGCAGTTGGAAATCACCCGTGCGGCCCTGCTGGAAGCCCGCAGCGCCGCCGAAGCCATCGAGCAGCAAGTCAGCGACCAGGTCGGTTCCGCCCAAGGCGTGGACCTTGGCCCGCTGAAGCAACCGCTGAAGATGGCCCTGCAGATTCTCGGCCAGTTCGCCCCGCAGAGCGGCGACAGCGCCCTGTCCGATCCCGTCAGCGACGACAGCGCCGCGCCAACGGAATATGCCAGCGCGCCAAGCACGCCGCGCAACACCAGCACGAGCACCGTCAGCGGCGAAATCAACAACCGCGACGACGTGCTGCGCAGCCTGGACCGGATTCTCGCTTACTACACCCGTCATGAGCCCTCCAGCCCGCTGCCGGTGCTGTTGAACCGGGCCAAGAATCTGGTGCACGCCGACTTCGCGGCCATTGTGCGCAACCTGATTCCCGACGGCATGAGTCAATTTGAAAACCTGCGCGGCCCAGACAGCGAATAAAAAGCGAACGGATCACGCAGTCACGTCACCGGTACCCCCGATGACGCCAACACCGTCGCTCAAGCGACCAGGAGCAGCAACGTGGCGAAGCAAAGTTCTCAGAAATTCATCGCGCGCAACCGCGCGCCTCGAGTGCAGATCGAGTACGACGTCGAGCTCTACGGCGCCGAGAAGAAGGTCCAGTTGCCCTTCGTCATGGGCGTGATGGCCGACCTCGCCGGCAAGCCCGCCGAGCCTCTGGCAGCGGTGGCTGATCGCAAGTTCCTCGAGATCGACGTCGATAACTTCGACTCGCGCCTCAAGGCCATGCAGCCGCGCGTGGCGTTCCATGTGCCTAACGAACTGACCGGCGAAGGCAACCTGAGCCTGGACCTGACGTTCGAAAGCATGGACGACTTCAGCCCGGCGGCCGTGGCCCGCAAGGTCGACTCGCTGAACAAGCTGCTCGAAGCGCGCACCCAGTTGGCCAACCTGCTGACCTACATGGACGGCAAGACCGGCGCCGAAGAAATCATCATGAAGGCGATCAAGGACCCAGCGCTGTTGCAGGCCCTGGCGAGCGCGCCGAAGCCAGCACAGGACCAATGATCATGACTGACAATACAGCTCGCGAAGGCGTGCAAAACCTGGGCGCAACCGAAGAAACCAGCGAGTTCGCGTCCCTGCTGCTGCAAGAATTCAAACCCAAGACCGAGCGCGCCCGCGAAGCCGTCGAAACGGCCGTACGCACCCTGGCCGAACAGGCCCTGGCGCAGACCGACCTGGTGTCCAACGACGCCATCAAGTCGATCGAATCGATCATCGCCGCCATCGACGCCAAGCTCACCGCCCAGGTCAACCAGGTCATCCACCACCCCGACTTCCAGCAACTGGAAAGCGCCTGGCGTGGCCTGCACTACCTGGTCAACAACACCGAGTCCGATGAGCAGCTCAAGATCCGCGTGCTCAACATCTCCAAGACCGACCTGCACAAGACCCTGAAGAAATTCAAGGGCACCGCGTGGGACCAGAGCCCGATCTTCAAGAAGATGTACGAAGAAGAATACGGCCAGTTCGGCGGCGAGCCTTACGGCTGCCTGGTAGGCGACTACTACTTCGACCAGTCGCCACCGGATGTCGAGCTGCTGGGCGAACTGTCGAAAGTCTGCGCGGCCATGCACTCCCCGTTCATCGCTGCGGCATCGCCGACCGTGATGGGCATGGGCTCGTGGCAGGAACTGTCGAACCCGCGCGACCTGACCAAGATCTTCACCACCCCGGAATACGCCGGCTGGCGCTCGCTGCGTGAATCGGAAGACTCGCGCTACATCGGCCTGACCATGCCACGCTTCCTGGCGCGCCTGCCGTACGGCGCCAAGACCGACCCGGTGGAAGCCTTCGCCTTCGAAGAAAACACCGACGGTGCCGACAGCTCCAAGTACACCTGGGCCAACGCCGCCTACGCGATGGCGGTGAACATCAACCGTTCGTTCAAACACTTCGGCTGGTGCTCGCGCATCCGTGGCGTGGAGTCCGGCGGTGAAGTGGAAAACCTGCCAGCCCACACCTTCCCGACCGACGACGGTGGCGTGGACATGAAGTGCCCAACCGAAATCGCCATCTCGGACCGCCGTGAAGCGGAGCTGGCGAAGAACGGTTTCATGCCGCTGCTGCACAAGAAAAACACCGACTTCGCCGCGTTCATCGGCGCCCAGTCGCTGCAGAAACCGGCCGAATACGACGACCCGGACGCCACCGCCAACGCCAACCTGGCCGCGCGCCTGCCGTACCTGTTCGCCACTTGCCGTTTCGCCCATTACCTCAAGTGCATCGTGCGCGACAAGATCGGTTCCTTCAAAGAGAAGGACGAGATGCAGCGCTGGTTGCAGGACTGGATCCTCAACTACGTCGACGGTGACCCGGCGCACTCCACCGAGACCACCAAGGCCCAGCACCCGCTGGCTGCAGCCGAAGTGATCGTCGAAGAAGTCGAAGGCAACCCGGGGTACTACAACTCCAAGTTCTACCTGCGCCCGCACTACCAGCTCGAAGGGCTGACCGTGTCGTTGCGCCTGGTATCGAAACTGCCTTCGGCCAAGGGCGCATAAAGATTTACTGAACGGTGCAAGGCCAATGTGGGAGCGAGCTTGCTCGCGATGGCGGTGGATCAGTTGTCATGCGTATGTCTGACACTGCGCTATCGCGAGCAAGCTCGCTCCCACAGGCGATCTTCAGTGGCTTGGAGATCATCGGAACCGTTCGGCACGTGTAATTTCGCAAGGTCAGCGTCAACCAAACAATGTGGTAGAGACCACACAGGGAGAAAACATGGCTGTTGATATTTTCATCAAGATTGGCGACATCAAGGGCGAGTCCATGGACAAGGCCCACAAGGACGAGATCGATGTCCTGAACTGGAGCTGGGGCATGTCCCAGTCCGGCAACATGCACGTGGGCAGCGGCGGTGGTGCGGGCAAGGTCAACGTCCAGGACCTGTCCCTGACCAAGTACGTCGACAAGGCGTCGCCGAACCTGATGATGCACTGCGCCAGCGGCAAGCACATCGACAAGGTCAAGCTGACCGTGCGCAAGGCCGGCGGTGAAAGCCAGGTCGAGTACATGATCATCAACCTGGAAGAAGTGCTGGTCACTTCCCTGAGCACCGGCGGCTCGGGCGGCGATGATCGCCTGACTGAAAACGTCACCCTGAACTTCGCCAAGGTGCTGGTGGACTACCAGCCACAGAAAGCCGACGGCACCAAGGAAGGCGGTCCGGTCAAGTTCGGCTGGAACATCCGTCAGAACGTCAAGGTGTAATCGAACACGCCCCCGGTGCCACGCGCCGGGGGTGTTTGGTGCTTGCTCGAATCCAATTCTTTCCCACGTGGTATCTGAGTCATGGCCAAGCCTTCGTTTATCAATTTGTGGAAAGCCTATTCCGATTTGCTGGTGACCTATCCCGACGCGAAACCTTGCGACGGTCCTTGGGCAAACCAATGCGCGATTCGCATGAGCATCACGCTCAACACCGAGCTGACCGTCAAAGTCAACAAGTCCACCTATACCGAACCCAAGTGCGTCCATGGGCATGCACGAGGGGCCGAGTCATTGGCAAATTGGCTGTGGAAACATCATCTGGGTCGCCCGTTGATCCTCGGCGGAACTGCCGCGGACCGACGCAAGCTGCAAGACAAGACTGGCCTGATTTTCTTCAAGGATTGTTTCCAGCAAGTGGGAGAGGCCTCGGAAGGTCGCACCGGCGATCATATCGACCTCTGGAACCGTGGCCTAACCCTCGGGTATGACGATCCGGCCTATCGATCCCGAGCGATCTGGTTCTGGGAGCTCGTATGATCAAGACTCACTGCGCGATATGGGTGGTCTGCCTGTTGACCAGCCTGACCGCCTGTGCGCAACAGCAATCCCCGTCGACAACGGCCTCCGTAGCGGTGGAGCAGGTCGTCTCGATGGGCGGACAAACTTTGAGGCTGGAAAACGACCAGGCGCGCTGCGCGCTGCGCAAGCCCGACCAGACCCTGATGCCACTCGACTTGGCTTGGCCCTGCCAGTTCACGGTCGATCGACAGGGCAAACCTCACGTCGAGACCTTCGGTAAGGTGCCCATTGTCATCGTTGTCCATGTATCTGCTGGCCCCCATAACAATCAGGAATGTCGCTCCGAATACCGCGCCGTGCGCCAGATCAATGGGCAGCTCGAGCCCTCGGTTATCGCGCGCAACGCCAGTTGCATGCGCGGCACAGGTGACCAGAAGAATTACACGGGCCTTTTCACTTGGTAACCGAAATCGCCACCCGCGATCGCCTTCAACCGTCCCTGCTGGACCGGTTGACCGACGACGATCCGACCAACCCGAAGGAAAGCGCCGACAAGCGCGTGCTCTCCCTGACCCAATTAAAAGCCTCGGTGCTGCGTGACCTGGCGTGGCTGCTCAACACCACCTCATTGCTCAGCGCCGATGCCACGTTGCATACCCCGGCGGGCACGTCGGTGGTGAATTTCGGGCTGCCGGCACTGGCCGGCAACAGCGCGTCGAACGTCGATGTCTCGGCCCTGGAAACCTTGATCCACCAGGCCATTGCCACCTTCGAACCGCGAATCCTGCGCCACACCCTGCGAGTGCGCGCCCGAGCGACGGCCGAGATGAACCACAATGCGTTGAGTTTCGAGATCGAAGGCGATCTCTGGGCGCAGCCGGTGCCGCTGCGCCTGATGCTGCAAACCGACCTGGACCTGGAAACCGGCCATGTGCGCGTGGTCAACGCCGACCAGCGGAGACGCTCATGAATCCACGCCTGCTGGAACTGTACAACCAGGAACTGCACCACGTGCGCGAAAGCGCGGCGGAGTTCGCCAAGGAATACCCGAAGATCGCCAGTCGGCTGACGTTGTCCGGCATGGACTGCGCCGACCCGTATGTCGAGCGCCTGCTGGAAGGCTTCGCCTACCTGACGGCACGAGTGCAGCTCAAGCTCGACGCCGAGTACCCGACCTTCACCCACAACCTGCTGGAAATCGCCTACCCGCATTACCTGGCGCCGACGCCATCGATGACGGTGGTGCAATTGCAGGCCGACCCGGACGAAGGCTCGCTGAGCAGTGGTTTCCCGCTGCCGCGCGATACGGTCCTGCGTGCCGCCCTGGGGCGTGAAACCCAGACCTGCTGCGAGTACCGCACCGCCCACGCGGTGACGTTGTGGCCGTTGCAGGTCAGCCAGGCCGAGTACTTCGGCAACCCGTCCGCCGTGCTCGGGCGCCTGGCCGCCAGCGAACCGAAAGCCAAGGCCGGCCTGCGCCTGACCCTGCGCACCGGCGCCGAACTGCCGTTCAACAGCCTGGCCCTGGACAACCTGCCGCTGTACTTGAGCGGTGCCGACGAACAGCCCTTCCGCCTCTACGAACAACTGCTGGGCAATGCCTGCGCGGTGTTCGCCCGCAAGCCCGGCGGCGACTGGGTGGAGCGGCTGCCGCAGGATGCGTTGCGCTCGCGCGGCTTCGACGATGCCGACGCCGCGCTGCCGGTGGTGCCGCGGGCCTTCCAGGGCTATCGCCTGTTGCAGGAATATTTCGCCCTGCCCCACCGTTTCCTGTTCGTCGACTTCACCCAGCTGAGCCGCGCGGTCAAGCGTTGCGACGGCCAGGAGCTGGAGCTGATCGTGCTGTTCGACCGTCACGATCCGAGCCTGGAAGGCAGCGTCGGCGCTTCGCAGTTCCTGCCGTTCTGCACCCCGGCCATCAACCTGTTTCCCAAGCGCCTGGACCGCATTCACTTGTCGGATCGGGTCAACGAACACCACGTGATCGCCGACCGTACCCGGCCGATGGATTTCGAAGTGCATTCGCTGAACGGCCTCACCGGCCACGGCACCGGGCCGGAGCAACCGTTCCTGCCGTTCTACGCCGTACGCGATCCGTCCCGTTATGGCCGCGACCAGGCCTATTACACCGTGCGGCGCGAACCGCGCGTGCTGTCCAGCGACCAGCGACGCAACGGCCCGCGCTCGACCTACATCGGCAGCGAGACCTTCGTCAGCCTGGTGGACAGCCAGCAAGCGCCCTATCGCCACGACCTGCGCCAACTGGGCGTGACCGCACTGTGCACCAACCGCGACCTGCCGCTGTTCATGAGCGTGGGCAACGGCAAGACCGACTTCACCCTCGCCGACAGTGCGCCGGTTGGCGCCGTGCGCTGCGTGGCCGGGCCCAGTCGCCCACGGGCCAGCCATGCCCACGACGCCAAGGCCTGGCGGCTGATCAGCCAGTTGTCGCTGAACTACTTGTCGTTGAGCGAACAAGGCCAAGGCGCAGCCGCCCTGCGTGAACTGCTGCGCCTGTACGGCGACAGCAACGACGCGGCGCTGCAGTTGCAGATCGAAGGCCTGCGCGAAGTCAGCAGCAAAGCCTGCACCCGGCGCTTGCCGATGCCTGGCCCGATCGTGTTTGGTCGCGGCCTGGAGATCACCCTGGAATTCGATGAAAACGCGTTTCGCGGCACCGGGGTGTTCCTGCTCGGCGCGGTGTTCGAGCGCTTCCTGGCACGCTACGTGTCGATCAACAGTTTTACCGAGACGGTGATCCGTACCACCGAACGCGGCGAGATCATGCGATGGAAAGCCAAGCCCGGACGTCGTCCGACCCTGTGAGTACCCTGGAAGCGATGCACCAGGAACCCTGGGAATACGATTTCTTCCAGGCGTTGCGGCGCATCGAGTGCGAATCCCCCGAGCTGCCGCGCCTGGGCCATTCCCTGCGCCTGGCCGACGACCCGCTGCGCCTCGGGCAACGGGCCGAATGCACCTTCGCCCCGGCCACCCTTGCCTCGGTGCAACCGGGCAGCGACGGTGCGCCGGCACGCCTGGAGCAATTTTTCTTCGGCCTCGGCGGACCCAACGGCCCGATGCCGCTGCACATCACCGAATACGTGCGCGAACGCCAGCGCAACAACGCCGACAGCACCAGCAAGCGCTTCCTCGATGTGTTTCACCATCGCCTGCTCAGCCTGTTTTATCGGGCCTGGGCCGAAGCGCGGCCGACGGTCAGCCACGATCGCCCGGACGATGACTATTGGTCGGCGCGCCTGGCGGCACTGAGCGGTCGGGGCATGCCCAGCCTGCTCAACCAGGGGTTGATTCCCGACACGGCGAAGCTGCACTACAGCGGCCACCTGGCAGCGCAAACCCGCTACCCGGACGGTTTGAAGGCAATCCTCGGCGAGTACTTCGGCCTTCCGGTGGAGATCGAAGAATACGTCGGCCAATGGCTGGAACTGCCCGAACGCAGCCGCGTCGGGGTCAGCGCTCATCAATTGGGCGTGGACTTCTGCCTGGGCCGCTTCGTGTGGGATCGCCAGCACAAATTCCGCATTCGCCTGGGGCCACTCAAGCTCGTTGACTACATGGGCATGCTGCCTGGCAGCCAACCGTTCAACGAGCTGGTGGCCTGGGTCGCCGAATACCTGGGCCATGAACTGGACTGGGACCTGAACCTGGTCCTGGAACAGCCCGAAGTCCCGGCATTGCAACTCAATGGGCGTTTCCGCCTGGGTTTCAATACCTGGCTGGGCCGCCCCGAAACAGATGCCAACGATTTAATACTGGCCCGGCATTACGCCGAACAGGCCAACACCTCACAGACCTCAAGGAGCCATGAGCATGGGTGAAATCAGTCGCGCCGCGTTGTTCGGCAAACTCAACAGCGTGGCCTACAAAGCCATCGAAGCCGCCACCGTGTTCTGCAAGTTGCGCGGTAACCCTTATGTGGAACTGGCCCACTGGTTTCACCAGTTGCTGCAACTGCAGGACTCGGACCTGCACCGCATCATCCGCCAGTTCAACATCGAACCGGCGCGCCTGGCCCGTGACCTGACCGAAGCCCTGGATCGCCTGCCACGGGGTTCGACGTCCATCACCGACCTGTCGTCCCACGTCGAAGAAGCCGTGGAACGCGGCTGGGTCTACGGCAGCCTGATGTTCGGCGAAAGCCAGGTTCGCACCGGTTACCTGGTGCTGGGCATTCTCAAGACCCCGAGCCTGCGCCACGCACTGCTGGGCTTGTCGTCGGAGTTCGACAAGGTCAAGGTCGAAGCCCTGAGCGAACGGTTTGACGAATACGTCGGCGACTCGCCGGAAAACGCCCTGACCGCCAGCGACGGCTTCAATGCCGGCGCGGTGCCGGGCGAAGCCAGCGGCGCCATGGCCCCTAGCGCCATGGGCAAGCAGGAAGCCCTCAAGCGCTTTACCGTCGACCTCACCGAGCAGGCCCGCAGCGGCAAGCTCGACCCGATCGTCGGCCGTGACGAAGAGATCCGCCAACTGGTGGACATCCTCATGCGCCGCCGGCAGAACAACCCGATCCTTACCGGTGAAGCCGGCGTGGGCAAGACCGCCGTGGTCGAAGGCTTCGCCCTGCGCATCGTCGCCGGCGACGTGCCGCCGGCCCTCAAGGACGTGGAACTGCGCAGCCTCGACGTGGGCCTGTTGCAGGCCGGCGCCAGCATGAAAGGCGAGTTCGAACAGCGCCTGCGCCAGGTCATCGAAGACGTCCAGGCCTCGCCCAAGCCGATCATCCTGTTCATCGACGAAGCCCACACCCTGGTCGGTGCCGGTGGCGCCGCCGGCACGGGCGACGCGGCCAACCTGCTCAAGCCGGCGTTGGCCCGTGGCACCTTGCGCACCGTGGCCGCCACGACCTGGGCCGAGTACAAGAAGCACATCGAAAAAGACCCGGCCCTGACCCGCCGCTTCCAAGTGGTGCAAGTGGCCGAGCCGTCGGAAGACAAGGCCCTGCTGATGATGCGCGGCGTGGCCTCGACCATGGAAAAACACCACCAGGTGCAGATCCTCGACGAAGCCCTGGAAGCTTCGGTCAAGCTGTCCCACCGCTACATTCCCGCGCGCCAGCTGCCGGACAAATCCGTGAGCCTGCTGGACACCGCCTGCGCCCGCGTCGCCATCAGCCTGCACGCCGTACCGGCCGAAGTGGACGACAGCCGTCGGCGCATCGAAGCGCTGGAAACCGAGTTGCAAATCATCGCCCGTGAACACGCGATTGGCGTGGTCATCGGCAACCGCCAGACCCAGAGCGAAACCCTGCTGAGCGCCGAGCGCGAACGCCTGGCCGAGCTGGAAGGCCGCTGGGCCGAAGAGAAAACCCTGGTGGACGAACTGCTCGCCACCCGCGCCACCTTGCGCGAACGCGTTGGCGTGGTGGACAGCGAAGACAACAGCGAAGCTTCTGACAACGAAAGCCACCAACTGCGCGAGAAGCTGGTGGACCTGCAACAGCGCCTGACCGCCCTGCAAGGCGAAACCCCGCTGATCCTGCCGACCGTGGATTACCAGGCCGTGGCCTCGGTGGTCGCCGACTGGACCGGTATCCCGGTGGGCCGCATGGCCCGCAACGAACTGGAAACCGTGCTCAACCTCGACCAGCACCTGAAGAAACGCATCATCGGCCAGGACCATGCCTTGCAGATGATTGCCAAGCGCATCCAGACCTCCCGCGCCGGCCTCGACAACCCGAGCAAGCCGATTGGTGTGTTCATGCTCGCCGGCACCTCCGGCGTGGGCAAGACCGAAACCGCCCTGGCCCTGGCCGAAGCCATGTACGGCGGCGAGCAGAACGTCATCACTATCAACATGAGCGAGTTCCAGGAAGCCCACACCGTATCGACCCTCAAGGGTGCGCCACCGGGCTACATCGGCTATGGCGAAGGCGGCGTGCTGACCGAAGCCGTGCGGCGCAAACCGTACAGCGTGGTGTTGCTGGACGAGGTCGAGAAGGCCCACCCGGACGTGCATGAGATCTTCTTCCAGGTGTTCGACAAAGGCGTGATGGAGGACGGTGAAGGCCGGGTGATCGACTTCAAGAACACCTTGATCCTGCTGACCACCAACGCCGGCACCGAGTTGATTGCCCAGGTCTGCAAAGACCCGCAGAACGTGCCCGAGCCGGAAGAAATCGCCAAGGCCCTGCGCCAACCGCTGCTGGAGATTTTCCCGCCAGCCTTGCTGGGCCGCCTGGTGACGATCCCGTACTACCCGCTCAGCGACGAGATGCTCAAGGCCATCACCCGCCTGCAACTCAACCGCATCAAGAAGCGCGTGGAAAGCACCCACAAAGTCGCCTTCGACTACGACGACGCGGTGATCGACCTGATCGTCTCGCGTTGCACCGAAACCGAAAGCGGCGGGCGCATGATCGACACCATCCTGACCAACAGCCTGCTGCCGGACATGAGCCGCGAGTTCCTGACCCGCATGCTCGAAGGCAAGGCTTTGGCCGGGGTGCGGATCAGCGCCGTGGACAATGAATTGCAGTACGATTTCAGCGACGCGGCCTGACCCGAAGGAGCACCGCATAACCCTGTGGGAGCGAGCTTGCTCGCGAATGCAATCTGTCAGTGCCATTGATGTTGCCTGACACACCGCCTTCGCGAGCAAGCTCGCTCCCACAGTTGTTCCGGTGTCGTCAGGCAATCAGCGGCGCAGCCATTACAACGATGAGATGACCGATGTTATTCAACCAAGCCTCACGCCTGGCCAAGATCACCAGCCCCCTGGGACCTGAGGTACTGCTGCTCAAGGACATGGGCGGCGGCGAAGAACTGGGGCGGCTGTTCAACTATGAGTTGCAGCTGCACTCGCTGGATAACGCCATCGACCTCAATCAGGTGCTCGGCAAGCCCATGTGCGTGAGCCTGCAACTCGATGGCGGTGGCGAGCGTTATTTCCATGGCATCGTGGCCCGTTTCAGCCAGAACGTCGACCAGGGCCAGTTCGCCAGTTACCAGGCCACCCTGCGCCCGTGGTTTTGGCTGCTGACCCGTACCTCCGATTGCCGGATTTTCCAGAACCTCACCATCCCGCAGATCATCAAGCAGGTGTTCCGCGACTTGGGCTTTTCCGATTTCGAAGACGCCCTGAGCCGGCCTTATCGCGAGTGGGAATACTGCGTGCAGTATCGCGAGACCAGTTTCGACTTCGTCAGCCGCTTGATGGAGCAGGAAGGGATCTACTACTTCTTCCGCCATGAGCAAGGTCGACATGTGCTGGTGCTGGCCGACGCTTATGGAGCCCACACCACGGCGCCCGGCTACGGCTCGGTGCCCTACTACCCCAAGAACGAGCAGCAGCGCGAGCGTGACCACATACACGACTGGCACCTGGCCCAGGAAGTCCAGCCCGGCTCGCTGGAGCTCAACGACTACGACTTCCAACGCCCCAGCGCACGCATCGACGTACGCTCGGCCATGCCCCGCCCACACACTGCCGGCGACTATCCCCTGTACGACTACCCTGGCACCTACGTGCAGAGCCAGGACGGCGAACACTACGCCCGCACCCGCATCGAAGCCTTGCAGACCCAGCACGAACAGGTCGAACTGGCCGGCAACGCCCGCGGCTTGGGTTCGGGGCACCTGTTCAGCCTCACCGGCTTCAGCCGCCAGGACCAGAACCGCGAATACCTGATCGTCGGCGCCCGCTACTACCTCTCCCAGGAAAGCGGCGAAACCGGCGGCGGCGCGCCGACAGCACAGTTCGAAAGCAGCCTGACCTGCATCGACGCCCAGCAAAGCTATCGGCCGCTGCCCATCACCCATCGCCCTATCGTCAAGGGCCCGCAGACTGCCTTAGTGGTGGGTCCCAAGGGCGAGGAAATCTGGACCGATCAGTTCGGCCGAGTGAAGGTGCACTTCTATTGGGATCGGCACGACCAGTCCAACGAAAACAGCTCGTGCTGGATTCGCGTGTCGCAGGCATGGGCCGGGAAAAACTGGGGCTCGATGCAGATCCCGCGCATTGGCCAGGAAGTGATCGTCAGTTTCCTCGAAGGCGACCCGGATCGGCCGATCATCACCGGTCGCGTCTACAACGCCGAACAGACCGTGCCCTATGACTTGCCCGCCAATGCCACCCAGAGCGGGATGAAAAGCCGTTCGAGCAAGGGCGGCACGCCGGCGAATTTCAACGAAATCCGCATGGAAGACAAGAAAGGCGCCGAGCAACTGTACATCCACGCCGAGCGTAACCAGGACATCGTGGTCGAGGTGGATGAAAGCCACTCGGTGGGCCATGATCGCAACAAGAGCATCGGCCACAACGAGACGGTGACCATCGGCAACAACCGCCTGCGCATCGTCAAGCAGGAGGACATCCTCTCCGTCGGCCAGCGCAAGACCGACAGCATCAGCCAGAGCTACGTGATTGAAGTGGGCGAAAACCTGCGCCTGGTGTGCGGCGAAAGCATCCTGGAGCTCAACGCCAGCGGCCAGATCAACCTGACCGGCGTACAGATCAGCTTCTACGCCAGCGGCGATGCCGAGTTCAACACCGGCGGCGTGCTGCACCTGAACAACGGCGGCGGCCCCGGAGCCACGCCGGACGGCCAGGGCGTCAAGGGCAGCATCGATGCCAACATCCAAGCCGCGTTCCCTGCACCCAAGGGCTAACCTCGAGATTTTTGCGCCATGACTTACCGCCTCAATGAATTCCAGTTCCAGCTGCCGCCCAGCGAATTGCTGGACGCGACAATCAACATCCTCAAGTTCCCCGAGCTGGGCACGTCCTTGATCGTCAGCCGCAGTTTGCTGACCGAGGGCGAGACCCTGCAAAGCAACCTCGACGACCAGCTCAAGCGCCTGGAAAAACAGGTCCAGGACCTGCGCTGCCAACCGGGCGCCACCGTGCGCGTGGGCGCCAACCAGGAAGTCGAAGCCATCGAATTGCGCAGCCAGTTCAACAAGGGCAATGAAAAGGTCTTCCAGTTCCAGTTGGCCCTGGTACTGCCCGGCACCCGCAAAATGCTTGCCCTGAGCTACGTGAAAGCCGAGAAACTGGGCGATGCCGAAGCGGCACATTGGGCAACGATCAAGGGTTCGCTGCTGTTCGACGTTCTGGCTTGATGAGCACCTTGCATGTCTGACGCACTCTGGGCCGCTCGGCTAGGCGACGCGCTGAACCACACCTCGATGATGGCCGATATCCTCGGCGGCGTCCTGGAAGTAGCCGCGAACATTGCGATCACCGCGGTAGCGACGGCTGCCGTGGTAGCGGCCACGGGCATTACCGTTGCCACTGGCGGCTTGGGTTGCTTCCTACTCGGCGCGGTGGTGGGCGCCGTGGTCGGCCTCGCCATGAGCAAGACCGGGGCCGACAAGGGGCTAAGCGACATATGCGAGGGCATCGGCAACGCCCTCTTCCCGCCCACGGTGCAGGCCAACATCCTCACCGGCTCCACCGACACCTTGACCAACAACATCCCTGCCGCCCGCGCCGCCGGAGCGATCGAGTCCCATGTCGCGCCGGCCGGCACCGAACTTGAAGCACCCGAAGCCGAACCCAGCTACCTGGACATGGCCGAGAATTTCTTCTCACAGATGTGGCGTCCCACCGTCGCCGTGCCCGCGCCCGGTGCCGTGCCCAAGCCGCTGGACATGATCATCTGCATGAAACACCCGCCGATGCCGCCGCAATTCCTGGCCGAAGGCTCGGACAAAGTCACCATCAACGGTCAGCCCGCGGTGCGCAGCGGCGACCGCAGCACCTGCGATGCGACCGTGGTGTCGGCCGGACTGATTTCCCCTGACGTGACCATTGGCGGCGGTTCGGTGGTGGTGCGCGAGATCCGCAGCGGCAAGACCCCGGGCGTCGGGCTGGCGGTCACGGCGCTGCTGATGCTAAAGGGCGGCAAGGGTAAATTCCTCAGTAACCTGCCGTGCATGTTGGTCGGCGGTGCGGCGTCGATGGCGGTCAGTAGCGCGATGGGTGCCGCGGCCAACGCCGCGATGGGCTCCTCGAACCCCGTGCACGCCGCCACCGGGGCGAAAGTGTTGGGCGATGTCGAGGAGATGGACTTCGTCCTGCCCGGCATCTTGCCGATCGACTGGCAACGCTTCTACAACAGCCGCGACGAACGCCGCGACGGGTTGTTCGGTGCCGGTTGGAGCGTGCCCTATGAGGTGCGCGTCGAAATCCTGCCCCATCCAGACGGCGGCGAAACCCTGGTTTATAGCGACGAACAGGGCCGACGCATCGACATGGGTTCCATCCCGTTGGGCGGCGCCGTGTTCAGTGCCGGTGAAGGCCTCAGCGTGCGACGGCATGCCAACGGCGAGCTGCTGATAGAGAGCGCGGACGGACTGTACCGCTTGTTCGAACCCACGCCAGCCAATGCAGCGCTGCTACGCCTGAACCAACTGGGTGACCGCAACGACAACCGTATCTACCTGGACTACGACGACAACGGACGCCTGGCGCAACTGCGTGACACCTTCGACCTGACCCGCATCGCACTGGCGTATGACGAGCGCTGGCCACAACGAGTCAGCCGGATCGACCGCCTCTATGCCGATCAACGCCGGGAAGTGCTGATGCACTATGGCTACGACGGCCAGGGCGATCTGGCGCAGGTCCGTCAGTCCAACGACCAGGTAAAACGTCGCTACGCCTACGACGCCGGGCGGCGAATGGTGGAACACCAACTGCCTACCGGGCTTCGCTGTTTCTATGAATGGGCGTTGGTTGAAAACCTGGAATGGCGCGTGGTTCGCCACTGGACCGACGCGGGCGACGCCTACACCTTCGATTACGACCTGGCCGCCGGGACCACGCGCATCACCGACGGCTTGCAGCGCATCAGCACCCGTCGCTGGGATACCCGCTATCAGATCACCGAAACCACCGACCCGTTGGATCGCACCTGGACCTTCCAGTGGAACGACGAAAGCCAGTTGCTGGGGGCGACCGATCCCAACGGCGGACAACATCAGTTCAGCTATGACGAAGCCGGGAACCTCTGCGAAACCCGCGACCCGCTGGGGCGCAGCGAGTCAACCCTGTGGCTCGAACACTGGGCCCTGCCCCTGGCTGAAACCGATGCCGCGGGAAATACCTGGCAGTACCGCTATGACGCGCGGGGCAACCGCATTCGCGAAACCGACCCGCTGGGCCACGTCACCCGCTATCGCCACGACGCCCACGGCCAAGTGGTGGAGGTCATCGACGCCACCGGCAAAAGCAAGACCATGCGCTGGACGGCCCTTGGGCAACTGAGCGAACACACCGATTGTTCCGGTTACACCACACGGTTGAGCTATTGCGAGCGCGGGCTGTTGCTCAGCAGCACCGACGCACTGGGAGAGCGGACGCTTTTCAGCTACGACGACCAGGGTCGGCTGCTGAGCAAGCAACTGCCGGACGGGCGCACCGAGCACTATCAGCGTGACGCTAGCGGACAGTTGATCGGCTATAGCGACCCGGCTGGACACACGACAAATTTCCAACACACCCTAAGCGGTCAACTGCGGGTGCGCACCGACGCCCATGGCCGCCGGGTTGAGCTGAGCTACGACAACTACGGGCGCCTGCTGGCCCTGACCAATGAAAACGGTGAGCGCTACCGGTTTGCCTGGGACGCCGCCGACCGCTTGACCGCCCAACACAGCCTGGACGGCAGCCTCAAGCGCTACGCCTACGACCCGCTGGACAACGTCACCCGCGTGGAAGCGCTCGCGGTGCCCGGCAGCACCGACCTGGACCTCTCGCCCCAAGCCCCCATCATTCATGAGCTGGAGCGCGATGCGATGGGGCGACTGGTGGCGAAAGTCACCGCAGACGGGCGCACCGAGTACCGCTATGACGCGCTCGACCAGGTCAACGCGATCACCTTCACCAGCCAGACCGGTGAAGTACAAAGCCTGGGCTTGCGTTACGACGCCCTGGGGCAATTGATTACCGAGCAAGGCTGGGCGGGGAACCTCGAACATCGCTATGACGAACTGGGCAACCTGACCCAGACGCTGCTTCCCGACGGTCGTTGGCTGAACCGCCTGCACTACGGCAGCGGTCACCTGCACCAGATCAACCTCGACGGCCAGGTCATCAGCGATTTCGAACGCGACCGCCTGCACCGCGAAGTGCTGCGCACCCAGGGGCGCCAGAGCACCCGCAGCGAATACGACCGCAGTGGCCGCCTGCGGGCCCGTCAGCGGCGGCAACAGGGTCAGTCCACGCTGTTGCCGCCCGTGGCGCAATCACTGTTTGGTTATGACGCCAGCGATCAGCGAGTGGAGCGCTTCGACAGCCAGCCCGAAGCGTCCCATCGCCAATTGCTGCACTATGACGCCACCGGCCGCATTCTCGCCAGCCAGGACAACCTTCAAGGCCAGCGTGAAAGCTTCGCCTATGACCCGGCCGCCAACCTGCTGGACGGTCTGGGCACAGGCCAGGTCGCGCATAACCGCTTGTTGACCTACCAGGACAAGCGCTACCGCTATGACGGTTTCGGTCGCATGGTGGAAAAACGCAGCGCCCGCCGTGGCGTCCAGCGTTTTCGCTACGATGCTGAACAACGCCTGGTGGAAGTGCGCAACGATAACGGCTCGGTCGTAAAAATGACCTATGACCCGTTGGGTCGACGCATCGAAAAAGCCGAGTACGACCGCCACGCCACGCTGCTCAACCGCACCCGTTTCACCTGGGATGCGCTGCAACTTTTGCAGGAACACCGCGACAGCCAGACCAGCCTCTACATCTACGCCGACGACAGCCACGAACCCCTGGCGAGGGTCGACGGCCTGGGCGAGCAACAGAAGGTCCGTTATTACCACAACGACCTCAACGGCCTGCCCGAACAGCTCTCGGAAGCCGACGGCCACACACTCTGGCGAGCCCGTTACCAAGTGTGGGGCAACACCGCCGAAGAGCTGCGCGAACCGTATTACATCGAAGAGCAGAACCTGCGCTTCCAGGGCCAATACCTGGACCGCGAAACCGGGCTGCACTACAACACCCTGCGTTTCTACGACCCGGACATCGGCCGCTTCACCACACCGGACCCGATCGGCTTAGCCGGTGGGCTGAACCTCTACCAGTACGCGCCGAACCCGGTGAGTTGGATCGACCCCTTCGGGCTGATGAAATGCTCGACGCCGCCCAAGGGTCGCAAGGTCAACCGAACGGTGTATCGCTTTGAAGAGCCGGGGCGGATCAGCACGACTTGGACCGCGCACAAGTGGAACGTCGCCTCCAGGCACCGTTACACCGCCCCCGGCCTGGGCGGTGTCTATGGCGCCAACTCACGCAAGACAGCCATGGGCGAAGTCAATCACTGGGGCGTGGACCTGTCCACACGGGTACTGGTCAGCAAGAAAGTGCAGCTCAACAACGTCCTGGACCTGACCCGGGCCGATGTGCGCAAACAATTGGGGGTCTCCCTCAAGAGCATTACCGGCGACAAGTACACCCAGACCCATCAAATCGGCGCCTGGGCCAAGGCTAATGGTTATGATGGGATCCTGGCGCCGTCGGCGCGAAACCCGACCGGCAGCAACTTGATTTCCTTTGCAGGTTTTTAAAATGGGACTGGAAGACGAATACGTCGGCGATGCCGATTGGCAGCATTTCGTGCGGTTGTACGAAGAGGACTACCTCGACGACAACGCACGCGCGCTGGCCAAGGCCATGGATGACAACCTCGACATGGCCGTCGTGCTCTACGGAAAAAGAGGGCTCAAGGAAGGGTTCTGGTGGCTGGAACAGACCGTGCCCGCCCTGGGCAACAAACGCCCGGCCGATTGCCTCAAGACCCCGAAACTGATCAAGCGCCTGAGAATGGCCCTGATGAGCATGCCGTAACCCATAAGGACACAGATGCAATGGAAGGCATCAAATTGCTTGAACCCACATTCCCCAGCCCCCCTACCCGCCTGAGCAACGTGCATGTCTGACGCGCTCTGGGCCGCCCGCCTGGGCGATGCACTCAACCACACCTCAATGATGGCCGACATCCTTGGCGGCGTATTGGAGGTGGCGGCCAACATCGCGATCACCGCCCTGGCGACCGCCGCCGTGGTCGCGGCCACGGGCATCACCGTGGTTACCGGCGGCCTGGGTTGCTTCGTCCTGGGCCTGGTGGTGGGCACCATCGTCGGCCTGGCCATGAGCAAGACCGGGGCCGACAAAGGCCTGAGCAATTTATGCGAGGGCATCGGCAACGCGCTCTTTCCGCCCACGGTGCAGGCCAACATCCTCACCGGCTCCAAGGACACCTTCACCAACAACATCCCCTCGGCCCGCGCCGCCGGCGCTGTTGTTTCCCATGTCGCACCGGCCGGCACCGAACTGGAAATGCCCGAGCCGGAAGAAGAACCCAGTTACCTGGACATGGCCGGGAATTTCTTCTCGCAGATGTGGCGCCCCACTGTCGCCTCGCCCGCCCCCGGTACGGAGACCCGGCCGGAAGACCTGGTGATCTGCACCAAGCACCCACCCATGCCACCGCAGTTCATGGCCGAAGGTTCGGACAAGGTCACCATCAACGGCCAGCCCGCCGTGCGCAGCGGCGACCGCAGCACCTGCGATGCGACCGTGGTGTCGGCCGGGCTGATTTCCCCTGACGTGACCATTGGCGGCGGTTCGGTGGTGGTGCGCGAGATCCGCAGCGGCAAGACCCCGGGCGTAGGCCTGGCGGTCACCGCGCTGCTGATGCTCAAGGGCGGCAAGGGCAAATTTTTCAGCAAACTGCCGTGCATGCTGGTGGGCGGCGCGGTGTCCATGGCCGTCAGCAGCGCGGCGAACGCGGCCGCCAACGCCGCCCTGGGTTCGTCGAACCCGGTGCATGCCGCTACCGGGGCCAAGGTGCTAGGCGGTGACGAGGACCTGGATTTCGTCTTGCCCGGCATCCTGCCGATTGACTGGCAACGCGTGTACAACAGCCGCGACGAACGCCAAGACAGCCTGTTCGGCGCCGGCTGGAGCGTCGCCTACGAAGTCCAGGTAGAAATCCTGCCCCACCCCGAGGGCGGCGAAACCCTGGTCTACACCGACGAACAAGGCCGGCCCATCGACATGGGTTCCATCCCGTTGGGCGGCGCGGTGTTCAGCGCCGGCGAAGGCCTGGCCGTGCGCCGCCATGTGAACGGGCAATTGCTGATCGAAAGCGACGACGGCCTGTACCGTTTGTTCGAACCTTCGCCAGCCAACCCTTCGCACCTGCGCCTGAGCCAATTGGGCGACCGCAACGACAACCGCATCCACCTCGACTACGACGACGCCGGACGCCTGGTGCGACTGCGCGACACCTTCGACCTGGTGCAAGTCGAGCTGATCCGCGAAGGCGAACGCGTCACCCACATCGAACGCCTCTACCCCGACCAATCGCGGGAAGTGCTGGTCAGCTACGCCTACGACGCGGCCAACACCCTCGCCGAAGTGCGCGACGCCACCGGCCAGGTGCAACGGCGCTTCAGCTACGACGCCGGGCAGCGGATGGTCGAGCACCAGTTGCCCAGCGGCCTGCACTGCTTCTACGAATGGGCCCTGATCGACGACCAGGAATGGCGCGTGGTCCGGCACTGGACCGACGAAGGCGACGCCTACCAGTTCGACTATGACCTCAAGGCGGGCATCACCCGCATCAGCGACAGCCTGCAACGCGTCAGCACCCGGCACTGGAACAGCCAGCACCAGATCACCCAGTTCACTGACAACCTCGGCCAGACCTGGCTGTTCGAATGGAACGATGAGCGCCAGTTGCTCAGCGCTACCGATCCACAGGGCGGCCAGTACCAATTCAGCTACGACGACGCCGGCAACCTGCTAAGCGAAACCGACCCGTTGGGCCGCAGCGAATCCACCCTCTGGCTCGAACACTGGGCCCTGCCGCTGGTGGACACCGACGCCGCCGGCCACAGCTGGAAATACCGCTACGATCAACGCGGCAACTGCACGGAGGAAACCGACCCACTGGGCCACATCACCCGCTACCGCTACGACACCCACGGCCAGGTCGTGGAGATCATCGACGCCACCGGCAAAAGCAAAAAGCTGCGCTGGAACCCGTTCGGCCAATTGGTGGAGCACGTCGATTGCTCGGGTTACCCGACGCGCTTCAGCTACGACGCGCGCGGTTACCTGCAAATCATCACCGACGCCCTCGGCGAGCGCACCCAATTCCGCTACGACGCCCAGGGGCGTCTGCTCAGCAGCCAATTGCCGGACGGCCGCACCGAACACTACCAGCGCGACACCGCCGGCCAACTCACCGGCTACACCGACCCGGCCGGGCATACCACGCTCTACCAACACAACCGCCGCGGCCAGGTCCGCCAACGCACAGACGCCCAAGGCCGGCAGGTGCAGTTCGCCTACGACAGCTTCGGCCGGCTGCAAGCGCTGACCAACGAGAATGGCGAGAGCTACCGGTTTGCCTGGGATATCGGGGATCGGTTGATCGAGCAGCAGGACCTGGACGGCAGCGCCAAGCGCTACGACTACGACCGCCTCGACAACGTCGCGGCAGTGACGGCGATGCCCGCGCCCTACGGCACCGGCCTGGCGCTCGTTCCCGAAGCCCCACCGCCCCCCACCGTCCATCGCCTGGAACGCGACGCCGTGGGCCGGCTGATCGCCAAAGTCACCGACGATGGCCGTACCGAATACAGCTACGACCCGCTGGACCAACTCACCGCCGTCACCTTCACCGACCTGCAAGGCAACGCCCAGACCCTGAGCTTCGCCTACGATGCCCTCGGCCAGTTACTCGCCGAAAACAGCGCCGCCGGAAGCCTGCAACACCACTACGACGAACTCGGCAACCTGATCCAGACCCAACTGCCCGATGGCCGCTGGGTCAACCGCCTGTACTACGGCAGCGGCCACCTGCACCAGATCAACCTCGACGGCCAGGTCATCAGCGACTTCGAACGCGACCGCCTGCACCGCGAAGTGCTGCGCACCCAAGGGCAGATCAACACCCGCAGCGAATACGACCGCAGCGGCCGCCTGCGCGCACGGCAACGCCGTCACAGCAGCCAACCCTCGCTGCTGCCAGCGGCGGTGCAAAAACACTTCGAGTACGACCCCGCCGACAACCTCATCGGCAAACTCGACCAGCAACCCGCCGCGCAACAGCGCCAGCTCCTGCACTACGACGCCACCGGCCGCATCGTCGCCAGCCAGGACAGCCTGCACGGCCAGCGCGAAACCTTCACCTACGACGCCGCCGCCAACCTGCTGGACGGCCCGGCCCCCGGCGCCGGATTGGTGGTGCACAACAAGCTGCTGACCTACCAGGACAAACGCTACCGCTACGACGCCTTCGGCCGGATGATCGAAAAGCGCAGCGCCAAACGCGGCGTGCAGCACTTTGCCTATGACGCTGAAAGCCGCTTGATCGAGGTGCGCAACGGCGACGGCAGCGTGGTCAAAATGGCCTACGACCCGCTGGGCCGGCGCATCGAAAAAACCGAACACGACAGCAATGGTTACCCGCTGGGCGAAACTCGCTTCACCTGGGATGGCCTGCGCTTGTTGCAGGAACACCGCCACCAGCAAACCAGCCTGTACCTCTACGAAGACGACGGCTACGAACCCCTGGCCCGCGTCGACGGCAGCGGCCCGCTGCAAAAGATCCGCTACTACCACAACGACCTCAACGGCCTGCCGGAACAACTCACCGAAGCCGACGGACACAATGTGTGGCAGGCCACGTATCGGGTCTGGGGCAATACGCTGGAGGAAGTGCGCGAGCCGTATTACATCGAAGAGCAGAATTTGCGGTTCCAGGGGCAGTACCTGGATCGGGAAACCGGGCTGCATTTCAATACGTTCAGGTTTTATGATCCGGATGTGGGGCGGTTTACTACGCCGGATCCGATTGGGTTGGCGGGGGGCATTAATTTCTACGCTTATGCGCCGAATCCTGCAGGGTATGCCGACCCACTGGGACTGAGCTGTACCTCGGCCAAAGGATTTGCCAGAAAAAATACGATAACCCAACGATGGACTGGAAAACTAACAGGGAAAAAACCTGCTGACGTCGACGGCTACCTGACATCGCGAGGATGGACCAAAACCTATCCACAAGCCGGCAGACCGGATGCGATTCAGCACGTCCAGTATGTGCGCAGTACAAAATCCGGAGCCACCTACAAGCTTGACTACCATCCAGGCGGCAGCCCTACCCAGCCCAACATCCATGGAAATGATTATTGGAAGGTCTATAAAGTCAATAAAGCCGGCGAAGATGTTGTATTCGGCAGGATTGGACATGGTGACTTTAAAAACTATGACCTTATAAAAGACTCCCCAGTTTACGTAAACGGTACGTTAATGAACGGTGGAATTTAAATGATTGATTTTGCAGCCGACATAAAATCCAAGCATTCAATTGCGAATATTTTATTGCAAGACAATATCTCGACCTATATGAATGAACTCTATGAAAACCATAAAGTCGAGATAAAAAACTACACATTACCTGACGGCGAGACAAGAACAGCGTACATAATCGATAGTACGCTCACCCTCTCGACCCTACCTGACGGAACAATTTTCTCAATAGGTTGTAACCCGCGCTACAAAGGGCTTTACCAAAATACGCTTTCCACAGGAATGCCTTTTGACCAGATAAAAAAACTAACCGAACGCCAACGCATATTTAATGGCGTCATAATCCTCAACGAGGATTTCGGCCTCTGCTATATCTTGCCAACACCTTATGACGAGATAGCTGACAGCATCGAAAACATACCGCCGACGCTAACGCTGGATGAAATTTACATATCCGACTTTTCTTCCTGGCGTCATAAACCGCAATAACATAAACCATCAAATTATCCGTCTGAATTCCAGCTAGAAAGAGGCAGAGCGGAACGCTGGCTGAGCACAAGATTTGAGGCGAAACGCAGATCCCGTGGCGAGGGAGCTTGCTCCCGCTGGGTGGCGAAGCCGCCTCAAAAGGAACGTCATATTGAAGATTTAGTGGAAAGTCAGATCACTTCAATGCAGAACAAAAGGAGCATCCAAATGCGGCTGACCCTCAAAGAATCCGAACGCGCCCTCTCTATGCAAGAACTGAATGAGTTCCAGGAAAAATTCAATGTGGAATTACCGACAGCCTTTAAGCAATTTTATCTAAAGCACAACGGCGGCGATTTGTCTGAGAGTAGTAGCGAGAATGATTTCTTGCTGGGTGGGTTCACTCCGATCAAATACGGACAAGCCCCTATCGAAACGGTCTATCGCGACTTGACGGACGACGTTCCGTTGCTAAAACAAATGATCCCCTTTGCGTACGATCACGGTGGCAATTCCTTCCTCTTATCCGTTAAGGAAGCTGACTTCGGGAATATTTACCTGTACTTGATGGATGAAGAGGATCTGGCGTTCGTATGCGAATCATTTGAGGAGTTCCTTGCTGAACTCACAGGCCAATAGAGCCGGTGGCGTCATCGCTGGACAGGCTTACCATGCTGCCTGGAAATAACCTACCCACGAGCCTGTGAAGCGATAGCCTCACGAGGCTCGCTCAGGTCTACGTATGAGTATTGGACTTCAAGAGGGCGTTACGAATCCAGAGTCATCAAAAAAGAGCCGGCCGGCCCAGTTGCTCGTTGGAAAGTCGAGATTTTGAGCGAAGAAACGCGAATCGACGCAGGCGGGAACCAGACCCAGCGAGGCATTCAAGACCATGATCTTAAAAGAAATCTACCTATACCCCGACCTGGGCGAATTCAGCGACGAAATTATTCATCCGTTTCGCGACCAAAGCCGATCGATCTGCAACTTTCTTGAGCGCCACCTGAGTGCAGAAAAATTCGAAACGCCGAACTTCAAGAAAATCTGCTTTGTCGGCACCCGCCAAGCCGTCAATGAGCCCTATGTAAACTCCAGCGGCGCGCTCATCGTCAATGTCGGTCTGGACACCGAACTGTATAAAAAATGCACATCGGTCAACGAGCTCAATGAGTTCTTTATACAACTGTTGCTGGAAGGCTTGGAAAAATGCCGCCCACACATGGCCTTGCCCCTTGATCTGCTGAAAAACGCAATGGATGAGTTCCGCCGCAACCACTATAAAAACGAGTGGACCTTCAAGCAGAAAAAAATAAAAGGGGCGGATTATGTCTGCGCCCTGGAGTGCCAGTTAACCATCGACTGCTTCCTCATGAACCTTAAGGTCTTGAGGAAAGACACACCGGTACTCGACAAAGAAATTCTGCGAACCGCACCCGACGAAATAGCGTTCGGTCCGTACCTCAAAGACCTCAAGGAAGAAGGCGGCAGGATAAAAGTCATCGACAAGTCGGGCGTGGCCTTCTACACCACCACGGTTTCTAGCCTGGATAAGCTTTGACAGCTGTCCAAAGGGCGAAATGCCGATCGAGCCAACACCACAGGGCCTGATCCGAAACACAGATCACGTGGCGAGGGAGCTTGCTCCCGCTGGGCGGCGAAGCCGCCCCAAAAAGGCCGGCAAATTCCTACAGAAAACCGCTGCGCCACCGAGCAAGAGCACGCTTCCTGGCCCCGAATCCTGGGCATTACGAAGGCTTGTTTATTCTCCCTCCGCAACGCTTCCACCCAGCTACACATCCTTGCGCCATTGCCTACAACTACGCCAGAATCCGCCCGCTTGTGCGCCTTGCCCATGGGTTCTATCGTTTCCCTGCCACTGCCCATCAGTGGTCGGGTTTAGTAGCCCGGAAGTAGTAACGGTTGCATGAGTCTCATCAGTCAGGCATTGCCTGCACTCGATGGTGGCTGTGCGCATGGCGCCTTCGGGCGCGCCGGGATCCGTTACCTCTACCGGTCTACTAACTTGCGCACAGCTGCCTCCTTTCGTTTAGTAGCGAGATGGTTGCGGCCTACTCATTAGAGGTAACGCAACGATGTTCAAAATTACTCCAAATCCTCCTGAAACTGACTCAACGTCTACCCATTCCGGTCGCAAAAACAAAAAGCACGACGAAACCACCAAACGCGTCTTGGATCACTATCTGTTACCCAAACCGGAAAAGTCCGAAGAAGCATCCAATCCAGACCAGCTCTTCACCGTGGCAAAAAACGCCGACAACGAATGCCTGCTCGCCAACCTCAGCGAAAACCTGGCATCCGCCGACGCGATGATCAGCAATCTGGCTTTCGATCTGGAAGGCCCCCGCCGCCACATCGCCCTCGGCGTCCAGCAACTGATCGAACTGAGTTCATTGCTGGCGAACCGAGTGCTGGATAACGTCGACCCTCGCTAGCCGCTACAGCACCAATCCCGCGACGAGGGAGCTTACTCCCGCTGGGTGGCGAAGCCGCCCTAAAACAGGCCGAGGCATTTTCCAGACAAACAGCATCAGCCGGTTTACGACGGTTGCGCCGTCGAGCAGGAGCAAGCTCCCTCGCATGGATCGCGAACACCTTAAGATTGAAAGGTTGCAACGCTTTGAAGCTTTAGAACTCATCGAAAAGTCCCGCTTAGGACGTACACCACAAACGCTAACGCACCTGTGTTGCTGCTTGCTCGCGACGCCTTGCGATTTCTGCACCTTGCGACGTACTCTCCAGAATCGGAAAAATAAAAAAGCGGATTTACAAGCTCTAGGCCAGAAGCAATTAATCAGTGTGTCGCACAAAAAGGAACGCACACCGTCCGAAAGAAACCCAACGCTTTTCTTGAGGCTTGAATTAGCGAGTTTACCCTCCTATTAACATCCACGAACTCTCAATTGAGTGGAGCATTTTTTGAAATGCAAGTACAAAAAATATGGTCTAAGAGCCTGATCGGTTACTCAAATATCTCACCGAAGGAGAAATGGATTAATCTACAAAAACTAAATCTCCTCGTAGGCCCCAACAATAGCGGAAAAAGTCGGTTGCTAAGAGCGTTGTTTTCTACCGAGACCGAAAAACTAAATATTGGTGTAGGAGATGCTATCAGGTATGCCTGCAGTGATCTTGGAAAAATAATTACTGTACTGAGCGGCTGTTCAAAAATTCTCGACTTAGACTGCGATGAATTTATGAGCATATATAATGCAGACTGCAAAGAAGCCAGCATAATAATAGCGACAATTAGAGATCTTATAAGAACTTTAAGCAATGCAAACAATCCAGGTTATCGAGCTTCAGGAGACACAGTAAACGACTTCAATCTAATTCGGCGCCATCTTCCTCAGGAAAACCTTGAGGAAGTGCTAAGCAACCTCACAGACTTAACCGAGCAGATCAGTAATATTAAAAAGCATTACATACCAATACTGAGGGGCATGAGACCTCTTGGGGATGGAAAAGACCTTTTTCTTGAGCGAACGCTGCGAGATTATTTTCCGGGGCCCAATAAAGTCAACGTAACTACCGGTTTTGATCTTTATAATTTGTTAGCGCGATTTTTGCTTGGCCAGCCTGATGAGAGAGAGAGAGTGCGCAATTATGAAAAGATACTAGGCAACGAGTTTTTTGGAGGAGCTGACATAACGCTTATACCTCAATACGGCCAAGATACAGTTGCAGTAAAGATAGGCAACGACGCACAGTTCTCGATATATGATCTTGGGGACGGCCTTCAACAAGTGATCATAATTACATCTGCTGCATTCCTGGAGCAGGAGAAATCAATATTTTTTGTCGAGGAACCGGAGTCCTGCCTCCATCCAGGACTCCTACGAAAGCTAGCTCTATTTTTATTGAATCATACTGACCATCAATATATTGCTACAACACACTCTAATCATTTGCTTGATCTGGCTGAAACCCATGGGGAAGTTTTAATTCATAGAGTAAGTAAGAAGAGCAATCAAGATGGCACTGGATTTTACATGCAGGAGTGCACAAAGGACAGGGAGATCCTGGCGGATCTCGGCGTGCGAGCCTCATCAGTCTATCTCGCAAACTCAACGATTTGGGTAGAAGGTATAACAGATCGCCTCTATTTAAAGGTGATAATGAAAAAATATCTTAACACTCTTAAGGACGCCTCCAAGAAAACCGTACTTGAAGGTTATTTAGAAAACTATCACTATGCATTCGTCGAGTATCAGGGCGGCACGTTAGGTCATTGGGGCTTCGATGACGATGATGACACCACAGAACGGTTGAATGCATCACGACTATGCGCGGATGCTTTCTTGATCGCTGACGGCGATATTACAAGCAAGTCCGAACGAGCTCAAAAATTGTCGAATGAATTGCAGAATCGTTTTCACTTGCTTTCTGGCAAGGAAATCGAGAACTTACTGCCGCCAGCCATAGTCCTTGAAAGTGCAAAAAAAATATTTGACAGAAAGCTATCAAAAACAAGAGATGGCTTGGATGCTGAAAACCTTACAAAAATTCTAACTGTAGATTTAGCCACTTCAATTCATGGGATTGGGTATCACCTGGATAGAGCTCTTGGACTTAAAGGAAAAGGTAAAGAACGCAGAGTCTTTGCTGATGAGAGTGGAACAATTAATGACAAGGTTAAATTTTGTCAGCAAGCTGTTCAGATAATGAGTGAAATCGAATGGGACTTGCCACAAAATTTAATCGAGCTTTGCGAAAAAATATATGCTCATATCGAATCGAAAAACCAGTAATACCGCCCGAAATCAACGCCGACTCAATTGGAGAGTTGATCACCCAGCTACATCCCCGCTTGCTGGGCGACCTTGCGTCGCTGGCAGGAAGCGCAAATCGACGGAAGCCCGCTGGCGACAAAACGCGAATATGAGTGGATCGATCATGCACTGACACGGATTACCCAACAGTTGCGCGATGAAGAACGCTACCTGGCAGGACGGGGCGCGCCCAATGGGCGTAGTGAGAGCTCCATCAACATCGCGCTCATCCGTGAGGTCGACAAGATGCACAACACCCGCGCTCGCCTGGCCACGCTGCGCACCGTGTCGGTGAGCGAAAAAGACGTCTATGGGAGCTTGGCGGAACAACCCGAGCAACTGGCACACAACCTGGCCCGCTGGCAGGCACACCCGGAGAACAGGGTGGCTGAGCAACTGGCGATGGCGCCGGCAATGGATGACGATAGTGAGTTGATCCGTGGTGCTCATGGGTATGCCATTGGTAAACCCTACACGCTGGATCTTGATTCCATCATCTGATCGGCAGTTGCTCCGCCGAGCGCGAGCAAGCTTCCTTGTCATGGACTGCGTACGCCTTCAGGCCGGGGATGTACGTGCTGCCGCCTTCGCGAGCAAGCTCGCTCCCACAGAGGTTGGCGGTGGGTGTCCATTCTGTGCTCTCCTCGGGATGGTTAGCGATTGGTCTTTTGCGCTGGGTGGCTTCGTACAGACCTGCGTGCCTGGGGATAGGGCATGTCCCAAACGCGTGAGATTCGCCAGTGCACAAAAAGAACCATATAAAATAATCTGAACCACTGTTGACGATTTGGTTTCTTTAGGCGAGTATGGTTTTGCCTCCTCGACTTCCGAGGAGCGTTACCGGAGTCATTCCCATGACTGATGCTGAAAAGGCCGAAACGGTCTCCTACACGCTGCGCAATTTGAGCAGCAGCTTGGACAAGACCATCGCCGCCGTCGCCAATACGCTTGGCAAATCGAAAAACACCTTGATCCTGGAGACCTTGGAGCGGGAGTTTTACAACTACATCTCCACCTATGCCCGGTCGAATTTGCTGGTTTCGGCGATGGATGCCGAGCTGGCAAAAAAATTCGGAATCGAGATTCTTTCGGAGTGGTATGAAAGCGAGCACACCATCCAGTACGACCGCTACCTCAGCACCAAACTGAAGCTGGATAGCATCGATAAAGTGGATGCCGTATTTAAAGGGAACCTCCCATTGCTTGAACTGCGCGCCCAGCAGCTTGTAAATAAGGGTTACATGCGACTGCCACGGGGCATCTCCTTGACGTTTGCCCTGTTCATTGAGATCGCCAAGCAAAAGGACGAGGCTCTGATTCACGAGATTCGCAAAGGGCTGTTCGGAATCTCCAAGGACTTCTACGAGTCCTTGAACGAAATTCGTGCAGCCCTCTCGCTGCCCGCCATCCAGCCCCAATGATTGAAAAGATGCACTGAATGGCCGGTCTCTCCAGGGGGGGCCGGTCATTCATTTACTCTTCTCCTTTCCCCTAGAGCACGCTTGTTCGCTGCGACTTTTCCAAACCTCTCAAGCCAACTGCCCGTATGCCCCAACCCCGCGCACACCCGCGCCAACAAGGGGCGATTTACGGTCAAACTTATTGGCCATTCCGATCCCCTTTTGGCCTCTCCTGCCGTTCTCTGAAACGCCGCGCGCCGCAAGACTGTGTTCATACCGATCAGCCTTGCGGAGAACAAAAATGCTGACGATCTATTCGGACGATCACCACCTGCACCACGGGCGCTGCGAGTTGATGGACGGGCAGTTGATGCCCTGCTTCGAGATGCCGTCCCGGGCCGATCATGTATTGGAGCGGGTCAAGGCGCGGGCGCTGGGGCCGGTGGAGGCACCGCAGGATTTCGGCCTGGGGCCGATCCAGCGTATCCATGGCGCGGCGTACCTGGAATTTTTCAAAGGCGCCTGGGACCGTTGGGCCAAGTACAACCGCGACGGCGATTTGTTGCCCTACACCTGGCCGGCGCGGACCTTTCGCACGGTCATCCCCACCAGCCTGCACGGCCAGTTGGGTTATTACAGTTTCGACGCGGGCGCGCCGATTACCGCCGGCACTTGGCAGGCGGCCTACAGCGCCGCACAAGTGGCCCTCACCGCCCAGGCGGACATCCAGCGTGGGGCGCGCAGTGCCTTTGCCTTGTGCCGCCCACCGGGGCACCACGCCGCTGGCGATTTGATGGGCGGTTATTGCTACCTCAACAACGCGGCCATCGCCGCCCAGGCCTTTCTCGACCAGGGCCATAAAAAGGTCGCCATCCTCGATGTGGATTACCACCACGGCAACGGCACCCAATCGATTTTCTATGAGCGCAGCGATGTGTTGTTCGCGTCGATCCACGGCCATCCGGAGGCGGAGTTTCCGTTCTTCCTGGGCTATGCCGACGAGCGTGGCGAGGGCGCCGGTGAGGGCTTCAACTTCAACTACCCTTTGCCGGCCGGTTCAGGCTGGGACACCTGGAGCGCGGCGCTGGAGCAGGCCTGCGGGCAAATCCGGGGGTACGACGCCGACGTCATCGTCGTGTCCCTGGGCGTGGACACTTTCAAGGACGACCCCATCTCGCAATTCAAGCTCGACAGCCCGGATTACCTGGCGATGGGCAAGCGCATCGCGGCGCTCGGCAAGCCAACATTGTTCGTGATGGAAGGCGGCTACGCGGTGGCAGAAATCGGCATCAATGCCGTGAACGTCCTTGAAGGTTTCCAAAGCGCCCCATGAGGAATAACAGCATGAACAGACTCAAGCGTTTAATGGCTCCAGCCGTGTGCGCCGCGCTGCTTTGCGGCGCTGTGCAGGCCGAGGAGCGCACCTTGCGCGTCTACAATTGGTTCGACTACATCACGCCCAAGGCCCTGGACGATTTCAAGGCGCAGAACAGCCAGGTCAAGCTGGTCTACGACATCTTCGACACCAACGAGGCCCTGGAGGCCAAGCTGCTGACGGGCAACTCCGGCTATGACGTGGTGGTACCGTCCAACGTGTTCCTGGCCAAGCAGATCGAAGCCGGCGTGTTCCAGCCCCTGGACCGCAGCAAGCTGCCGAACTGGAACCACCTCGACCCCAAGCTGATGAAGCTGATCGAAGCCAACGACCCGGGCAACAAATTCGCCGTGCCCTACATGTACGGCACCATCCTGATCGGCTTCAACCCGGACAAGATCAAGGCCGCCCTGGGCGACAACGCACCAGTGGACAGCTGGGACCTGATTTTCAAGGAAGAGAACATCAGCAAGCTCAAGCAGTGCGGCGTGGCGCTGCTCGATTCGCCGTCGGAGATCCTGCCCCTGGCCTTGCAGCACTTGGGCCTGGACCCCAACAGCAAGAAGCCGGCGGACTATGCCAAGGCCGAAGCGCTGATGATGAAGATCCGCCCGTACATCACCTATTTCCACTCGTCCAAGTACATGGCCGACATCGCCAACGGTGAGATCTGCGTGGCGGTGGGCTACTCCGGCAGCTTTTCCCAGGCGGCCAACCGCGCCAAGGAAGCCAAGAACGGCGTGACCGTGGACATGCGCCTGCCCAAGGAAGGCGCGCCGATCTGGTTCGACATGCTCGCCATCCCCAAAGGCGCGAAGAACCCGGACGACGCCTACACCTTCATCAACTACTTGCTGCAACCGCAGGTGATTGCGCCGGTCAGCGATTTTGTCGGCTATCCGAACCCGAACAAGGACGCCACCGAGATGGTCGACCCGGCGATCCGCGGCAACCCCAACCTGTACCCGACCGCTGCGGCCATGACCACGCTCTACACCCTGCAACCCTTGCCCCGGGATGCCGAGCGCGCGCGCACACGAGCCTGGACCCGGATCAAATCCGGCCAATAAAGGCCGTTGGGGGATAAAGGCCATGGTGGGAGCAAGACCATTGTGGGAGCAAGGCTTGCCCGCGATGAAGGCCCTGCGGTCTGCCAAGGACCGAGGCGCTTGTTTCGCGAGCAAGCTTTGCTCCCACCCGGTGTTGGCTGCGTATACATAGTTACCACCTGCCCCGTCCCTTGCCTCTCTAGCATGGAAACCCCGAAGCGTTCGGCTTCGGGGTTTTCATCCATCTCGAGACAGGGACAACTCAGATGACATCAGACCCTACCGGCACCGCCCCGGCGTTCAACGCGAGTATCAGGAGCACGCTGGTCAACCAACTGCTCGCAGGCCCCACCTACCCGGAAGTGGCGGCCATGCTGCTGCGCAACGCACTCAAGAAGCTGTACCCGTCACTGGATCTAGACCCGCATACCACCGTCATCGGCGAACCGGCCTGGGACATTGTTGGTGGCGAGATCGTGGCGCGCCCCACCCGCTATGAATCGCTCAGCGATTTGCTGGCCTCGCGGGTGGACCAGAGCAAACCCACGTTGTTGATCGAAGGGCTGCACTTCCTGACCCAACTGCCGATCACCGCGCCCGAGGTGCATTTGCCGGTGCGCATCGACCAGATCGGCCGCTTGATCAACGAGCTGGTGCCAGCCATGGTGCCGGCCAGCCAGGAGCAGCAACTGGCGTACTGGAACATGCCGTTCGGCAATTACGGCCCACGCTGGCATGAACTCTCCCACACGCTGCGCAAGCTCTGGGACGTCAAGCAGATCGAGGGCTGGACGGCGACTGAATGCGACATGGCCCGGCAACTGTTCCTGTACCCCGACCCACAAGACCGTAACGACAGCTACGACAGCCACGCGTATCTGGTCGACATCGAGGAGGTCGACGGCGACGAGATCAACCGCGTGAATGAAAACTCGCTGGTGGTGCTGATCGGCCTGATCGACAACAAGGAGGTCATCCTTGTGCACTCGTTGCTCAACGGTTATGAGAAGTTCGCTTCACGGCACGCGTTGGGACAAGCCCTTCCAGAACACCTGGGCACCTTGGTCCACCCGACGAAAATTCGCTGGCGGCTCTATGAACCCAGCGGCAATATTTTCGACAGCAAGGCCTGCGGGATCATCGCCGTGCAGGTCAAGATCCTTGGCATCCCCAGCATCAGTCTGAATCCGGGCTATGCAGAAGACGAACCACCGGCCCCCAGCGGAGTGGACGTAGGGCCTGGCGAAAGCTGGTTCCAAAAACAGTTGCCCGAATGGCTGCAGGCCGCGTCGGTTTCCGACCAGATCCTGTTCGCCCAATACATGAAGAATCTTTCGGCGCTGAGCAGCTCCCACGCCGGCAAAACCTACCTGGACGACATTCCCCCCCTCAAAGCGTATGCGGCGCAGGCGCTGAAAACGCAGATGCAATCCGACCACGACGACGCTTCGACGCTGGACCCGGAAAAAATCGAGATCGAGATAAAAAGCCCGGTTGTCTGGGGTACCTTCGTGGTGCCCTTCAAATTCGATACCACGCGGTTCAACCTCGTCGACCTGGCCTTGCAAAACCTGATTGCCCTGCCCCCGGGCAACAAGACGGTGAGGTCTCTCGACACGACCGTGTTGCCCGCGTGGTTGACGGTGGACTACGTCGAGAAGCTCATCACCCAAGTCGATATCGGTCGTGTTTATCCCGACCTGATCAAGCGCAAACTGCTGAATGATCCGGCGGAGTCGTTCCGCCGCGAAAACCTGTACACCTCGCAGTTGCGCATACAGCTGCCCATGCTTGCGCTGGAGGGCAAACTGCGTGGACAGGGCAATATCGATGAGCGCGGTTGTCGTTATGTCGCGGCGCTGATGGAGCCCCAGGAAGACGACCGCAAGGTAGACGGGCAAACCATCGTCCTGCGCAAACTGGCTTTCGTGCCCGAGCTGCAGTTGGGGCTTTCAGAGGACATCGTTGCCAACATGTTCGTGATCGGCCCGCAGACGCCAAGTGCCGGTCCTTGCCTGCTTTATCGACCGTTGCTTGAACCGCAGCTGTGGCAGTTCCCGTCGTTCAGCAACTTGCTGTACACCATCAGGCAAAACGCTCCCTTGCGCCAATCGGTACTGGCGTGGCTGCCCGATGAGGTACGCGAAACCTATGGCCGCGATGTCTTTCCAGGCGCCCTGCCCTCGCCCTGGACCATCGTGGAGTTCGTGGCAGCCCCGCTGGAGACGTTGTCCAATAATGGTCCTGTCAGCCTTGGCGACGAGACCTTGGGCGCCGACTTCCTGCCACTGTTGTTCCGGGCCAACGCCAATGCCTTGGTCACGCTCGCCGATCATCAGTCGGTCTCCAATCGCGAAAGCCGTTGGGAGTCTTTCAAGCAGGCCGGTTGGCTGATTTTCAATTTGGCGCTGCCCTACCTCGGCACCACGGTGGCCACCACGACCTGGCTCTGGCAGATCCTGAACGACCTTGAAGAGCTGACGCAGAGTGACGAAGAAACCAGTAGCCAGGCCAAGTGGGCGCTCTTTGTCGATGTGTTGTTGAACGTCTCCTTGGGGATCATCCATTACGTGATAGACCGCACCAGGGCGAGCAAAGGTAGCCGTCCGACAGAGGCCCCGGAGATTGCTCCTCCAGAAATCCCGCCAGTGCTCAAACCCAAGCTCATTATCGAAACGCTCGCGCCGCTCACCAAGACAGAGCTGCCACAAGAGCACTACGAGGTCATTCATACCAGCGGTGCCTTGATCGGCAGGTCGAGCAAGCGCGCCAATCTGCTCGATAGCTTCAGCATCGCCGCCCCCGACTCACCTGGGCAACCCAGGGCCGAAGGCGCGCTCAGGGGCCTCTATGCGAAGGGTAGGAAGTGGTACGCGAAGATGGCGGGGAAATGGTTCGAAGTCACCGTAGAGGGCGATCTGGTCTGCATGATTGACGGAGTCCGCACCGGCCCTCCGCTGATCCATGATGTACGCGGCCAGTGGCAGATCGATACCCGCTTGCGCTTACGCGGTGGCGGCTCGAAAGGCGCCCGACAGAGGGTCGTCGCCGAGGCACGACGCCGCAACGTGGAGCTGCTGGCCGAACTCAACCAGTTTGAAGAACAGAAACCGGCGAACCAGAAGTTGCTGACCATGGACGCGCAGGAAATGAACCAGGCGTCCGGCGCGGCCCGGGAAACCAAGCGTGTGGCGTATCTGACGACCCTGGAAGCCCAGCGAGAAAACTACGAAAAAGCGCTGAAGACCCTGATTGAATGGCCGGTCTTCCAGTCACGCCCCGATTACCCTCGCGTCAGCCTTGGCTACCTGAACGCACAAGTGAATTTCACCTTCGCGGAAATGGATGTATTGCGAGAGCGCTTTACGCCGGCCCTGACCGATGCCATGGGCATGATCACGTCCGAGGTCAAGGCGCTGGAGCAACAACACATCGATGCTGCCAACACGATGATCAACGCCGGTGACGACATGATCGAGCGCCTGGACTACATGGAGACACGTTTTTCCAGGCTCAAGGAAATGGGACGCGAAGGCTTTGAGTTTGTCCGCCAGTACCGCGCAAAGATGCCGGTCTACAAAAGTGACGATCTGCGACTTATCCAGCTGGATATGTACCGCCACCTCTGCCTGTCTCTTGAAAGCGTCGAGACGATGCCTGAAGGCTGGGTGGAAATTAACCGTATTGTCGACAATGCCACGGTGGCCTTCCAGAGCCTGCGCGACGCCATGGATGAGCGAAGCATGATCCGGCTGGATGAACAAATCGATGCGCTCGGCAGCCTGACGGAACAGTTCGCCGCCATCGAAGAACATCTCGACTACATGGGCACCGAATACCGAGGCAGCACCAGCCCCGTACAACTCACTCGGCTGGTCAGGCAGATGGGCGATTGTAGAAGACGAACGTTGGAGCAGTTGGCGCAAGCCCTTGATGAGCGAAGCAACCGGCGAAGGTCAGGCAGCCCTCATGAGCCACGTCCGCGGGCCAGGAAAAAATTCATCAGGGCACGCTTCTGGGGCGTCATCAGCGGCGAGCCTCGCTTATCGCAACTGCACGAGGAAACGGATTGGGTCGATGTGAAGAATCCGTTCTCGGAGGAAATCATCGTCTCGTTCCACCGCAAGGAAACCGGCGAATGGGCGCCCCACGTGATGGCCGACCCGCCTCCCCTGGCAGTCCCTGCGCTGGACACGAGCGTTCGCAAAGGCCAAGCCCTGATCGACGGGCTGACCGCGTTCAAGGCGCAAATTGAACAAGACTTGAAAAAGCCAGGCCGCACACCGGCCGGTGTGGCAATGATCCTCAATGCCCATGCCAGCCGGATGGAGAAGGTCGGCGTCGCGATCAGGAAGGCACTCGACCAGGCACAAGGCGTTGCCACCAACGAAACGATTGAAATATCAGAGGCGCAGCAGCGCTCGGCCGAATCCTTGCGATTGCGCCTCAAGAGAGAATCGAAGTCGCTCTATGAACAGGAATTCGAAACCGTACTGAACATCATCAAGCAGAGCCCTCCGACCATGAGTGGCGTGATCTGGCTGAAAGACCGAAACCGTATTTCCATCACCAAACGGATAAACCGCCAACGCATCAAGGGCCGCATACATGGTTACCTCGACAGGTATGAAATCAAGGACAAGAAAACCAACAAGACGCTCTGGTTCGCCGACTTTCACTACTCCACGAACTGGGTGCCTGCCCGTACGTTCCTTTCGGCACGCCTGAAAACAGTGGAGCAGGTGGTTCTGGGGATAGCCAACGTCTCTACAAAAGGCTTTAGCCAGCGTCAGTTGATCAATCATTACCGTAGCGAAATTGCCGTGGACCAGGCCCAGCAGGTGTTTTTTCCAAAGGAGCGGCCATAAAACCAGGGCCGCCGCCGATGCCCCGGCGGCGCGCCCTCAGGGTTTCCAGGCCTTCGACAGGTTCGCCAGCGCGGTGCCAATCGCCGCTGGCGGGACCGCCGCAAACCCGAGCACCAGCCCGGCGCGCACTTGCGACGGGGTGGTGGGCAACCAATAACTGCTCAGGCCATTGATTTCCACACCCACATTCGTCGCTTGGGCGATCAGTTCGCGCTCGCGCTCGATGCTCTCCACTGTGACCGTGAGATGCAGCCCGGCCACGACAGTGGGCAGGGCTCCGACACCCGCAACCGCCGTGGGCCAGCCCGCCAGCAACGCATCGCGCCGAACCAGGGCGGCCCTGCGCATACGCCGGATATGCCGCTGGAAATGCCCGGCGGCCATGAACTCGGCCATCACCGCCTGGGTGCTGACTTCGGAGTGGCGCACGTCCACGGCGCGCCGTCGGGCGAAGGCGTTGACCAGGCCCGGCGGCAGCACCAGGTAGCCCAGGCGCAGGGCCGGGAACGCCACTTTGCCGAACGTGCCGACGTAAAGCACCCGCCCCTGGCGATCCAGTGCCGCCAAGGGTGCCAGTGGCGCGCCGCTGTAGCGGTACTCGCCATCGTAGTCATCCTCGACGATCCAGCCGTCGTTGCGCTCGGCCCAGGCCAACAGTTCCAGCCGCCGTGGCAGGCTCATGACCACCCCGGTCGGGTATTGATGGGACGGTGTGACATAGGCCAGCCGACAGTGGCTCAACCCGCCCAGCGCAGCGCAATCCAAGCCGTCGTCATCCACCGGCACGCCTCTGACGTCGGCACCGGCAACAGCGAACGCATGCCCGGCCGCGCGATAGCCGGGATTTTCCACCGCCACGACGTCGCCCGGGTCGACCAACAGCTGTGCACAAAGGCTGATGCCCTGCTGTGCGCCACTGGTGATCACAATTTGTTCAGCCGTGCAGTGCAGCCCCCGGGAGCTGCGCAAGTACGCGGCGATCAGACCGCGCAAGCGCGCATCGCCCTGGGAATCGCCATAACACAGCTGCTGCAGATCCGGCTTGCGCCAGAAAGCCGCATTCAGCTTGGCCCAGACGTCGAAAGGGAACAGATCGAAAGCCGGTACACCGACCCGAAACGCTCGCGGCGGGCCGCTGGGCGGTTGGGCCAAATGGTGTTTTTCGACGCGGTTCAGCGCCTCGCTGTGGATAACTTTACTGGATGGACCCACAGGTAAATCGAGCCAATCTGTGGATAAGGCTGTGGGTAAGCCTGTTGAAAACCCTGTGGATACTTTTGTGGATATGTTTTTCAGCGGCAACGTCGTCGAGGACAGTTTCGCCACATATGTACCGTCACCGACCCGCCCTTCGATGAAACCCTCGGCGTAGAGCTGGTCATAGGCCCGCACCACGCTGTTACGGGAAATCGACAAGGCCGCCGCCAGGTCGCGGCTGGCCGGCAGGCGCGTGCCGCTGGCCAGGCGCCCATCGAGCACCCGGGTACGCAATGCCTGGTAAAGCTGGCGGCTGAGCCCCTGGCGGCGGTCCAGCTCAATGCCTGCCGGGTTGAACGACAATGGCGGCGTGGCGTTGTGCATGGCAGCCCTCACGAATGGACCTATTGAATTGGCCGGAAGTGGCTCTTACAACAGACCAATAGCCTGCCTAGGATGCTCGCATTCGCCAAGGAAAATTATCATGTACAACCCTAAAGCCTTTGCCGTCGAAGACCTGCCCGAACTGCACCAGATGATCGGCGATTGCCGCCTGGCCGTATTGGTCACCCAGGGTGAACAGGGTTTGCAGGCCAGTCATCTGCCGCTGTTGCTGGACACGCAACAAGGGCCGAACGGAAGCCTCTACGGCCATATGGCCCGGGCCAATCCACAATGGCGTGACCTGGAAGCCGGCGCCGAAGCCCTGGTGATATTCGCCGGGGCCGATGCCTACGTCAGCCCAGGGTTGTACGCCAGCAAGGCCGAACACGGCAAAGTCGTGCCGACCTGGAACTACGTGGCCGTACACGCCTATGGCAGCGCCGAGGTGTTCAGCGACGCTCATCGCCTGCGCAACCTGGTGCGCGCCCTCACCGACCGCCACGAAACCGGTCGCGAGCAGCCGTGGAAGATCGATGATGCGCCGCCCGAGTACATCGACAGCATGCTCAAGGCCATCGTCGGCTTCGCCCTGCCCATCCAGCGCCTGGAAGGCAAGCGCAAGCTCAGCCAGAACCGTAGCCCCGCGGATGTCGCCGGCGTACGCAACGGCCTCGCCGCCAGCCCCGACCCGCAGGACCGGGCGCTCGCCCACCTGATGCCTGAACAATCGTCCAAGGAGTGAACATGAGCCAACCTGAAGTCCGCCTCGTCAGCGCCGACGATCACGCCGCCTGGCTGCCGCTGTGGCAGGCCTACCTGCGGTTCTATAAAACCGAATTGCCGGACGCCGTGAGCCAAAGCACCTGGCAGCGCTTGCTCGATGAGCGTGAACCGACCCATGCTGCCCTCGCTTGGAATGGCGACACGGCGGTAGGCCTGGTGCACTTCATCTATCACCGTTCGAACTGGAGCATCGAGAATTCCTGCTACCTGCAAGACCTGCTGGTAACGGAACAGAGCCGTGGCACCGGGGTGGGCCGCCAGCTCATTGAATTCGTCTATGCCACCGCCAAGGCCGATGGTTGCTGCAAGGTGCACTGGTTGACCCACGAAACCAACGCCACGGCGATCCAGCTGTACGAGCGCATCGCCGAGCGCCCAGGCTTCATTCAATTTCGCAAAGCCCTTTAAGGAGCGCAGCATGTCGACTTCACTCGCCGATTGGAAAGGTGTCCCGGCGCCCTCTGCACAGGTGCTCGAAGGGCGTTTCATCCGCCTGGAAAAACTCGATCCGGCGCGGCATGCCGATGGCCTCTGGCAAGCCCTCGAAGGCCCCGGCGCCGACCCGAAACTCTGGGATTACTTGCCCTATGGCCCGTTCACGGATCGCGTCGCGTTCGATGCCTGGTTGAACAACCATGCGGCCAATACCGACCCGTATTTCTTCAGCGTGATCGACCGCGCCAGTGGCGAGGTGCAGGGCATTCTCAGCCTGATGTCCATCGTCCCGGCCCAGGGCCGCATCGAGATCGGCCACGTGACCTTCGGCGCGCCGATGCAGCGTTCGCCGAAAAGCACCGAGGCGGTCTATCTGCTGGCCAAGGAGTCTTTCGCCCTGGGTTATCGCCGGCTGGAGTGGAAGTGCAACAACGGCAATGCCCGCTCCAAATATGCGGCCGAACGGCTGGGGTTCAAGTTTGAAGGGGTGTTTCGCCAGCACATGGTGGTCAAGGGCCAGAACCGCGACACCGCGTGGTACTCGATACTGGACTCGGAATGGCCGGCAATCGCCGCAGGCTTCGAGCGCTGGTTGAGTGAGGACAATCAGCGCGAGGGTGGGCAGGTGCGTGGGTTGGTGGAGTGTCGGGCATAGCTATCGGTGCCTGACGCTCCGCCATCGCGAGCAAGCTCGCTCCCACAGTGGATCTGTTGTGGACCTGGATTAAGTGATCATCACAGATTGACTGTGGGAGCGAGCTTGCTCGCGATGGCGATTAATAGGCAATGAACTCATTGGCTGCCAACCGCCCGATCACTCCGGTTTCGGTTTCATCTCTCCAAAAGTCTTGAGCGATTCGGGTGTCACCCCTCTCTTCAGGTACTGCCAGGCCCAGTCCGGTACGGCCATGTGGCTTTCCAGATACGTCACGAAGTCCAAAAGGCTGTGCCCCAAGCGATTGACCGGGAAATCAAAATTGTACAGATACTGTTGGGCGCGGTTTTGGTCAACGCTGAACAGCTCCCTGACAATCCGGTTCGCACGAAGATTGCCTCTTAATGCGAGCACAAAATCCAGCGCGGAACGAAGCACGCCGGGGCGCTCGAGCGTGAATTGAATCACGGAGTCGCTAAATTGAGATCCAGTCAGATCGTCCCAGATCTGCACGGCGTGATGCCTGGGGAGACGTTGCAGCGAGCTCCATAGATTTGGGGTATTGAACAAAATGCTCACCCGGGTATTGGAGGGCAATTGCCCCGGTGCACTGAATAACCGGATAACAGGCGCCTGGTTGGCCTCGCCAGCCTTCACCGGCGGCCTTTCCAGGTAATCCCAAAACGCCGTCAGTACCCGTTGATGGGTGACGATATTCTGCAGATTGCTGTCATCGAACAATCGCATCCAGCGGATATCGATATCGCCGTGCCTCACCACTTCTTTGTAACGCGTATCGGCATATTCAGAGATGACTCGCAGTCGCCGCTCGGAGAGCGCCGGATTGCGCAGCCATCTTGCAACTACGTTCACAGGCAACATGCCGTCCAGGTTGGATGAAATAACCGCAGACCTCAGGAGGAGATTCGCCCGCCTCAACAAATCGGGGAAACGTTCGAGGGAAGCGATGAGCAGATCACGGGTGTTTTCAGCCCGGTCGTAATAAATGTACTGCTCCATCAGTTCTGAGTCGTCATCGATTACCCGGCCCGTTTCACGCTCGAATCTCAACTTCACCTGATCCAGGTCGTCGCGGTCCACCAGGTAGGCACCGTCGAGCAATTGTTCAAGCTGGTTATCATCAAGATGACCATGCCTGGCCTGGTCGAACTTGACGTAGGCCAATTGATTCCTGGGGTGATGGTCGGTCAGTTGCCGGGCCCTGACTCCGTATTCCAGCATGATATGGATCACGCCTTGAGACAGCCGGAGGAATTCATTATTGAGCAGTTCGGTGAGGTGCAAATCCTCGACAGGACCCAGCAGGGTATCTTGGAAAAACTGCCGCAGGGTCTGGTTCTCCCGGGTGTAATACGGTGCGCTGCCGGGCATCAGTTGCTCTGGGGAACGGGGCGATAAGTAACGCCCGATTTGCTGCAGCACCTCCGGTGGCAGGTCGGCCTCTCGCGCCGCAAACAGCGTCCGGCGACCGACGCTGTTTGCGTACAGCCTCAGGTAATCCTGGGTCGGTTGAAACAAGCGATACGGGTTGGGGGCCCCATAGATGATCCGGCTGAGATCGGACAATGCCTCCTCGTCCAGCAGGTTTTCCAGCCAGGGGGCATTTTCAAAGAGCGCTTGTCGGACCCCGGAGGCTCGCGACACCATGTACTGATTCAATTCCGGATGTTGATCGACATAGTCGGCCGCTGCATTACGCAGCCCCTGCATCGAGAAAGTCTCCTGCGCTTGCCCTTCATTCAGCCCACGGGCAACGGCATCGAAAAAACAATCACCGTCGCCAGGGATCTCCTCGACACGGTCTCCCAGCACCAGGCTGTAATGGTTCTGGGCCGTTCGTCTCAAGACAATATCGGTGCTCGACTGTCCTGGGTGGTTGCTCATCGGATAGACACTTTCCACCGCGCCCGGGGTAAAGCGCACAGACCAACTACGCTCTGCCGTGATCTCATCGATGATCAGCAAGCTACGGTTTTGCGGCCAGCTCGCAAGGCGCGTGATGATGGCCGGGACCAGCTCCATGACTTGAGTATTCCAGACGCCTGGCGTACGGATCAAACCGGAAACAGACGCCGACGACGGAGCAGGCACCTTGGGTTTCGAGGGACCCGGTTCAGCCGGTGCCGGACGCTTCCCACCACCCCGACCAAACCCTATAGCGCGCCACTCGCCATCGGGCATCCGCGCCACGGTACTTCTCATCACGCCACTGGAACGGATACTCAACCCGGTAGCAGGGTCGACAAGGGTGGCCTCGGTCGCCGTCAACTTCGTATGGTCGTGCACCCGGAACACCGTCCCATCGGGTTGTCGCACGTAAACCGGACGTGTGGCGCTGTTATTGAGCGTGGGGCGATAGAAGCCCCGGGCATCTGCGGCCAGCCCTTGTAGCAACGAGGTATCCGTCACGGCATAACGGCGGTAAAGCGCGTCTTCCAAAGGCAGGCCTGCCAATGTTTCGCCCTGGCTCTGGCGGGCCGTCACGGCCAGGAAAGAGGACTGTCCCCGCACCGGAACGCTCACGCCACCCGCCAACCCTCGTCCGCCATAATTGGCCACTCTGTGGACAAAGGCCAAGGTGCTCAGGTTCGCTGGAACAGCGCCGGTCCTGACCATCAACCAGCCGGTCTTGATGGCGCTCTTGAGCAGTTGGAAGCCGGGAACCAGGAAGATGCCGGCCAGGTCCATGAACGTTTCCATCGCCATCATCACCAGCCTGGCAGACGTCTGGCGATGAACATCCCGGTTGCTGTTGGAGCGGTGATCGGCATAAGCACTATGGAAATTGACGTGCGCGCGATGGAGGGCCTCGAGAAGATTGCCAGGGATCAACTCGCCGCGGATCAACGGTCGGCCACGTTGTTGCCCCAACGTGCGCTTTATCTCTTCGGGATCAAGGGTGCAAATGCGTGAGCGGAAATATCCCTGCCATTGCTCTTGCTGCAACAGCCCCGCCACCCCTTCGCCCAGACTGGAAAACTCATGGAAGTCATCACCCTCGGGGCTGTCCGGAAAATAGACCCCCACGGTTCCCTTGATGTCCGGCCCGTCCTGATCGGAAAAAACCAGCACGCCATCAATGCTGCTCGCATTGCCCATCGTCCCATGCTGTTCGCCAGCCCCGACACTTCCACCCAGCACAAGCGCATAGACCTGCACCCTTCGTCCCTGGACCAGCGCACGTGTCTCGGCAACGGACGATTGCAGAACAGCCTGCAGCCAGAGAGCAATCAACTTCTTGGGCTTCGGTGGATGGAAGGCCCTATCGAGCACGGTGGTCTTGAAGGCGTCATCGCCCCTGAGCCCGGCCTCATGGCCTTTGAATTTCATATTGGCCAGGTAGGCCGCCTGCCAGGCTGCTTTGTAGTCAGGTTTATTCATTTCCTTCCGGAGCAGGGTTTCATAACGGCCGCCGGCATCAATGTGCGTCGCCATCCTGGCAAGCTCACCGCCCGTCAACGTGATCAGGAAGCCATTGGCCGGATGCCGGATACGCTGGCCATCTTGATCGGCAAGGTAGACGGCCAGCACTTCTCTCATCGCGTTCGGGTATTGAGTCGGGCGCAGGTTATCGAGCATCAACTCGGTCAGGCTGGCGATACGTGACTGCCTTGGGTTGGCACCTTTGCCATAGGAAAGCGTGACCAAGGTCTTGTCCGGGTCGGGATCCATGCCGGGGTGCACCGTGTGTTGCAGGTACTGCTTGATCTTCTGGCGGGTGAACTGCAACAACGTCGGGATATCGCTACCCGCCAGTGTGTAGGCGGCTTCCAATACCTGCGTTTCCAGGCTGCGGTAGTTCGATTTTTCCGCACGTGTTGCGGTTGTATAAAAATCGGCTCGGTTGTTTTCAACCAAAGTTTCCCGGCGCGCCGCCAGCGGCCCGGCCAGCGACAACATGGGCAACCCCAGCGCATCTTCAGCCTTCAGCGCATAAGCCGCCAAAGTAAGTGTCTCGTTGCCCGAGGCATTCAGGACCGCCTCCAGCGCGGCGCCTTGGTGCCGCAGCAGGTCGTCCGCCGCCACGGCAAAAACAGACTCGGACAGTTCAGAAGCAATATCCCGGATCCCACGCTTCTGTCCCGCGTAGGTCGGGCTGACGTGATTGACCAGGTCCTGGAAAGAGCGAAAGCGCTGTACTCCCCCTTCCAGGGAGTACAGGAACAGCGAAGACTGATCCGTGCGCTTGATCACCATCGCAGCGGGCCATTTCCGTGGCTTCGCGGTGCCCATGTCGAGCATGACGGCATAGACATGGGGAATGGACGTGCGCAGCAAACGGCTTCTGTTCGCCATCGAAGGGTGAGTGGTGATGAGGTCCAGCAGGCGATCTTCTTCATCCTGCAGGGTTCGCGCACTTTGGGTTAACGGGGTGGCCGGATCCCGGTCGACTTTGTACAAGTCGAAGAGATGCAGGAATCGTCGGCACAGCAGATGAGCAAGTGCCGCTTCAGTGGTCGACGTATCGAACGCATCTGCACCGTTTCTGTCGTGGCGAAAGGCGCTGAGATCGTCACGGAACTGCTGCTTCAAGCTGTCATTGGTTACGGGGTCGGCGATATAGAACACGGACTCCATGATCGCTGGAATTTTCGCGTCCAGCGGGCTGACGAATACGCTGTCGACCTCTTCCACCGAATCCGGACGGGTGTAGAAGCCCACACCACCGCGCGAGTAAGTGGGCGGTGTATCCGTCGCTAAACAGCCCAACATCACGTCGGTAAAGCACTGTGAGGCGGTCAATGAACGACCACCGAGCGAGTCCACATCAAAGTGGTTCACATACCAGTGATCCGGGTCGATGCCCTGGAGCAGTGAGGCGCGGAATTTCCGCTCAGGGATCTTTGCCTTGATGCGGCTGACCAGCAGACGCTTGAGCACGGTGTCGAACGTTGGCAAAGCGGCGAACAGACGCGCCAGTTTCACCTGATTGGCATCCAGGTGCCCCAGTTGCCTGATCTGTTCTTTTTCACGGGGGCTGAGCAGATTGCCTTGGGCGTCCACCTCAGTAATGACGGGCTGCCCAATGCCCTGGTAGCCGGGCGCAATGCCGGCGTGCAATTGCTGCAAAACGTCTGCTGAAAGGCCTTTACCGTTGACCCGCAGTGAGGGGAAGCCCAGGGACATATGACTTCGGTGGGGATAAACCCAACCCTCGCGCGCAGAAGGCTCAGCGGTCGCCCTGCTTTGATGGGCAATCAAAAAACCTCGTGTCACAGCGTCACGCAGAGGCACCCATGAGGTTTTTCTTTGAGCGGCCGAATCGACTGTCTCGACCTCTTGATAAGTGACCTGTACCCGCGTATCGCCAATAAGGCCCCATTGATTTAGCCATTGATCGGCGAATTCATGGGGTTGAAATCGAATACCGTGGGGTAACAGGCTGATGGGTCTGAGCAGTACGCCGGCAGCATGCGGCGTTACGCCAGGTGCATTTTCAGGGAAGACAGTCATTCAGGTGTCCCGGTGATGAGTAGGGCTGGGACCCTATCGCGCCGTTTCAGCGGGAATGACGTACATATATATATAGGTGTGGCTACGGGCTTTGGAGAAAAGCGTAAGCCGATGTTTGCGGCGGCGGGGTTGCACGCTTGAAAGGACGTGGCGGCTGAGCGTTAGCCATCGCGAGCAAGCTCGCTCCCACAGGTTCTGCATTATTGTGGGAGATTCTATGTTGCAGGGCAACCCTGCAACATAGGCTTCGGCTGGTATTCGCTCTGATTTTTCATCAAGGCAAATGCCACCCGGCAGAGCTTGCGAGCAAGCACCACCAATGCCTGGGTTT
>NZ_JAHBCZ010000012.1:0-108447 GCF_019956035.1 Pseudomonas sp. A-RE-22 | reverse complement strand
TGAAGACAGGGACTGTTTAAGCGTCGTATTCTTTTTCATGGACTCGCCCTCGCTGTCGTTGGCTTCTTAGACTGCCACCGCGGCGCATTGACGCCTCGGCGTGGGCGAGTCCATCTAATTACGGCGGCTCACTTTTGAAAAGCCCGGGAGCCGGCCCAGTCAAAAGTAAGCAAAACGCTCATGCCCCACCACTTGGTGCCTCGCCTAGGCTCGGCATGCCCGCACGCAGCCCTTGCTCCGTGGGCCGCCGCGAAGGGCCATCCATGGCCCAGCGCGGCTACCTCGGCATCCATGCCGAGGTGCCCACTCCACAATGCCTGCGTTCGGCCAGCGTGGTTAACGGGGCGCCGAGATCAAAATCCAAAGCAAAGCAAGAGCCTATGTGGCTGAACCACCGCCATCGCGAGCATGCTCGTTCCCACAATGGTCCTGCTGTGAACACAAGACTCAAGAAAACCCAAGATCCCTTGTGGGAGCGAGCTTGCTCGCGATGAGGCCCGCACATCCAACATCACCGCAAACTGACCCACCGTCTTCGCGAGCAAGCCCGCTCCCACAGGGGAACGCGATCACCCAGAGCCAGGTCGGCTATCAGGCCGCCTCGGTTCTGTTTTTGATCTGGGGCGCCCCATTAACCACGCTGGCTGAACGAAGGTATTGCGCAGTGGGCAACCCGGCATGGATGCCGGGTTAGCCGCGCTGGGCCATGGATGGCCCTTCGCGGCGGCCCACGGAGCAATGCCTTCGTTCAGGCACACCGAGCCTAAGCGAGGTGCCGAGTGGTGGGGCAAAAGCGTTTTGCTTACTTTTGACTGGGCCGGCTCCCGGGCTTTTCAAAAGTGAGCCGCTGTAAAAGCGGAACCCTAAGTAGCCGTTACCGCAGCAACGGATATACACACCAATCTCACCCAAAAACACGCTAGGAACGGAAGATCAGAATCTCCGGGAACGGCTTAAGTGAACAGCACTACACCCTCGAGTGGGCTGGCAGATGTCTGCCCACGAGCCTGGGCCGCATGCTGCAACTGGCTGGCGATCAAGGTGTTCTTGAGCAGATAAGCAATGGTCATCGGCCCGACGCCACCGGGTACCGGCGTGATCGCGCTGGCGACGGTGCGCGCGCTGGCGTAGTCGACATCGCCCACCAGATGGCTGCCGGATTCGTCGGTAATACGATTGATCCCGACATCGATCACCACCGCCCCAGGCTTGAGCCAACTGGCATCGATCAGCCCTGGACGGCCTACCGCTGCGACGACGATATCGGCCAGTCGACACAACGCCGGGGCATCGACGCTGCGTGAGTGCACCACGCTGACCGAGCAATGAGCCTGCAACAGCAGGGTCGCCATGGGTTTGCCGACGATGTTCGAGCGCCCGACGACCACGGCGTGCAAGCCGCTCACATCACCGCAGGTTTCCTGCAGCAGACGCATGCAGCCGCTGGGCGTGCAGGGCGTAAGGACTTCTATGCCTTGCACCAGGCCGCCGACGTTTTCCCGATGAAAACCGTCCACGTCCTTGATCGGGTCGATGGCATGAATGACGGCCGCCTCGTCGATATGCCCCGGCAATGGCAACTGCACCAGAATGCCATTCACCGTGGCATCTGCGTTCAGTTGGGCAATCAGTTCCAGCACCTGGCGCTGGCTGGTATTTTCAGCCAGACGGTACTCCAGTGAGCGGATGCCGACGTCCTTGGCTCGCAGCAGCTTATTGCGCACATAAACCTCGCTGGCCGGGTCTTCACCCACCAACAGTACCGCCAGGGCAGGGTAAATGTGCTGCTGCGCCAGGGTCAGAACCTCTTCTCGAACCTCGTCGAGAACCCGGGCGGAGATGGCCTTGCCGTCGATGTCGCGGGCAAGTGCGGGGGTGGTGCTGATCAAAAGAGTCACCGTTGTCTTGATGGATAGAGGGCCGAAATAATCATCGAGGCGTCGTTGCACCTCGATGATTCATCAGGGATCTGCAGGCAAGGGCGCTCAGACTACCAATTGATGGCTGCCGTACACCACAAGGACACCCGCAATCAGCGTGAGGTAAGGCAACCGGCCCGCGCGTTTCTGACCCGTGTCGGCCTGAACGTAGAGATCGTTGAGCATGGCTTCGGGGAACAGCCCCTTGTCCTGCACATAGTGGCGGTAGCAGAACACCGGCAGGATCAACAGCGCCAGCAGCAGGCCGGTCATCAGGGTTCCGGCGCCCCAGATATCGGCGCCCAGCCCCATGCAGGCCAGGTTGACGAAGCTCAGCACGCCACCGGCCACCAGGAGCACGGTAGGGGCCCTGTACGGGCGCGCCCAGTCGGGACGATCCAGGCGATGGATCCAGCCAGCGTTGAGGTTGAGGAAGTTGAAGATGATGTAGCTGACGTTGGACGCGGCGAGCACGAAGACATAGTCGGACATCAGCAACAGCAGCAGGTTGAAAGACAGGTCGGTCCACATCGCGGCGGTGGGCGCGCCGTGTTCATTGGTGCGGCCCAGGTACTTCGGCAGCCAGCCGTCCACCGACGCCTGGTACAAGGTGCGCGATGAGCCGGACATCGACGTCATGATCGCCAGCAAGGTGGCCAGGACCAGCATGATCAGCACGATGTTGGCGACCAGTTTGCCGCCGCCGATACTGTCCGCCATCACCTGGCCGACGCCCATGCCGCTGTAGATCGCGGGCGACAACAGGCCGCTGTAGACCGCCGGAGAAACCACTGCGCCGCTGGCGTCCAGCACCGCCGGTGTCACCAGTTGGCCGAGCCCCAGGCTGCCTTGGAACGCCAGGGGCACCAGGGTGAACACTAGGATGCACAGCAGGCCCGCATAGAAAATCGCCTTGAACGTGTCGCGCTTGGGGTCTTTGAATTCCCGGGTGTAGCACACCGCCGTTTCGAAGCCGTAGGTGGACCACGCAGCCATGAACAGACCGCCGGCCATCAGCGACCAGCCGGACAGATCCCAGGGGCCATCGATCACTTGCCCGGCCGCATCATGGGCCAGGGGGTACAACGGCAGGAAATTGGCCTGGGCCGAATCACCGGTGAACAACGGCACCACGCCCACCAGCAGCAAGGGGATCAGCGATGTCACGCCAAGCACCAGGGTCAGACGCGCCGAGCGCAGAATGCCGCCATGCTGCACGGCGAAAACCGTCAGCAGGATCAACAGACCGATGGCGAATGTCGCATTGATCCGCAGCGACAGGCCACTCTTGATCCAGCCCAGATCGAGCAGGGTCAGTTGCCAGGTATTGATCAGCGCATCGGCGGGGAACAGTGCGGTGAGTATGTAACCGGCTGCCAGCCCAGAACCGATCGACAGCACTGGCGACCAGGCCAGCCAGTTGCACCACACCGAAACCGGTGCGATCAGCTTGCTGTAACGCACCCAGGCGACCGCGCCATAGACCGAGGCACCGCCGGATTTGTGCGGGAATAGTCCGGCGATTTCGGCGTAGGTGAAGGCCTGGATAAACCCGAACAGGATCGACACGATCCAGACGATCCACGCCGGTTTGCCCACCGTGGCGGCAATCGCACCGATTGAAAACAGCACCAGCGCGGGTACGCCACTGGCAACCCAGAATGCCCCGCGCCAATCGATCTTGCGGTGCAGGCTGCCCACTGAGCTGGCGGCCTGCGGTACGGTCTCGAACGTAGTCGCTTCCATCTTCGTATTCCCATGTCTGAGTAGCGGAGTAGTGGGGGCAGTCAAAGTCAGGGTGGCGCTCAGGTCCGTCTGGTTGATCAACTGCGCACCCGGCTCTTGTCCGGGTCGTAGAAAATCGCTGCGGTGACCTCGGCGCTGATGCGCTTCTGCAGGCCATCGACTTTGCCGATCTCAAGCATGGTGCCGACGTCGGCGCAGGCCACATCGACCCGGCACAGCGCGATGTTGCTGGCCAGCAGCGGCGAGCGGCAGGCACTGGTGATGACCCCGACCTGGGCCCGGCCGCGATACACCGGGTCACCGTGGTGGGCGGCTTCGTTGCCACTCAGTTGCAGGCCCACCAGCTTGTGAGTGGGGTGGGCGCTGCGCCGCAACAGCGCATCGCGGCCGATGAAGTCGTCGGTTTTGCTTTTCATCGGCACAGAAAAGCCGATACCCGCCTCGAAAGGATCGGTCTGGTCGCTGAATTCGTAGCCGGCGAAAATCAGCCCGGCTTCGATGCGCAGCATGTCCAGCGCTTCCAGGCCCAGTGGCACCAGGCCCAGCGGTTGGCCCAGTTGCCAGATCCGGTCCCAGACCCGCTCGGCGTCTTCGGGCTGGCACCAGACTTCGTAGCCCAGTTCGCCGGTGTAGCCGGTGCGCGAGATCATCAGCGGGCAGCCGTCGTAACCGTCCAGGCGGCCCACCAGGAACCGGAACCAGCCCAGGTTTTCCAGGCTCGGTTGGGTCGCTGGGGTCCAGACCATCTGTTTGAGCAGCTCACGACTCATCGGGCCCTGGACGGCCAGGTTGTGAATCTGCTCGCTGGCGGATTTGACCCAGACCTTCATGCCGAGCTTTTGTGCCTGTTCGCGCAGCCAGGCCCCGGCGTAATCCTCACCGCAGATCCAGCGGAAATTGTCCGGGCCCAGGCGCAGCAGGGTGCCGTCGTCGAGCATGCCACCGTGTTCGTGGCACATCGCCGAATACACCACTTGACCCACCGCCAGGCGCCGTACATCCCGGGTCAGGCAGTACTGCAGCAAGGCTTCGGCGTCGGGGCCGATGATTTCGAATTTGCGCAGGGCGGTCAGGTCCATCACCGCGACGCGTTCACGGCAACCGAGGTATTCCTCGATTGCGCCATAGCCGTCGTAGCGCAACGGCAGCCACCAATTGCGGTAGTCGGTAAAGCTGCCGGTCAAGGCGCTGGTGCGTGAGTGGAACGCGGACTCACGGGTGAGGATCGGGTCGGCATCGGCCGTGGTTCGAGTGCTCATGGCGATGGAAAAACGCTCCTTTTCGCTGTAGATGCGGACCTGGATATCGGTCGGGTTCCAGCCGTTGGCCGGGTCGATGTCATCCGGGCATGAGGTGCTGCCACACAGCAGGTCGGTCATGGCCCGCAGGAGTACGTAATCGCCGGGACGCGACCAGGGCTCGTCCAACGTCATCTGCTGGTGAGCGTCGATCCCGGTGTTGAAGAACAAATTGATCGCCGGCCAACCGCTGCGAGCCTCGACCCCGTGGGGCGCCAGGGCCCGGCTCAGGTTGTCGCTGCAGTTGTCGTGCCCGAAGTAGCCATGGCTCTCGTAGTAGCGCGCGGCGCAGGCCAGCGCGAAGGAATCGTGGCGGCCGACGGTGTCACGCACCACCTCCAGCATCGGCTGCATCTGCCGGTCGAAAAACTTCGAGAACAGTCCCGGAGCCGGGTAGGCGCTGCCGTTCAGGGTACGGGTGACGGTCTGGTCCAGGTCCAGTTCCAGGCCGCGATCCAGTGCCCGTCGATCGAGGGCGACGAAGTCCGAGCATTGGCGACCGGCGACATCCAGCACCTGCACGTACTGCCCTTTGCCGACGGTGTAGCTGTGGGCGGTGCCGGCGTGAATTGTGAATTCGTCGAGTAACTCACCCAACGGTTCGGGTAACGCCGGGAGCAGCAGCGACGAGGGATTGGCTCGGGTCACCCACAACCGCAGTTCGCTGGGCCGGTACTGTCGATCGACGGATGTGGGTCCTGCGGGGGCGGCGACAATTACCAGCAGTTCATCGCTGGCGACGAAGTGGCGACTGAAGTCGGCAGGGCTGTCCTCGTCCCAGAGCGAAGCCGCGCTGGGCAGTTGGTAAGGCTCAACACCGCGTCGGCTCAACGCTTGGTTGATGCGCCGAGCTTGCACCGTCGGCTCGGCGAGCCGTGCGCCGATGAACCCGCAGGCCGCCGAACCGCTCAATGCCCAGGCCGCCAGCGCGCTACGACCGTTGGCGTCCACGGCCAGCAGTTCACAGGGTTGCTGTCCTTCAAGGTCGATCACTTGCAGGCTGTCGCCAGGCTGCAAGGCCACCAGCGTCAGGCCGCCGGCCGCTACCCGATAGCGCTCCAGGGCCGGGGCCCGGGCAAACAGTCCGGGCTCCCGGGGATGAGAGACACGAGGTGCGTTCATGAGAACCTCCCGGTCAGCCGACCGACGTGATGGACATTGGCGGCTCGGCAAGGTACGCCGCCATCGAGTCGTCCAGTGCATGCAGCCAGGGGGTGTGGTGCGGCGGTGACTGGGTGCCGGTCATCAACGAGCGATAGGACTTGTCGCGATAACCCATGATGTTTTCCGCTTTGTCATGCTTCCAGTGCAGGAAGGTTTCATTGACGGCGGCGATGTCGAAGTTCGGGTAGTCGGTGGCGTCCACCAGGTGCTGGATATAGGCACCCTGGTATTCGAACATCTGCTGATTGGTTTCCAGTGTCTGTTCCCGTTCGTGCCATTGCCGACTGTCGGCGATCATTGCAGCCTGATCAGGCAGTTGAACGCGCCCCAGGATGACATCGCGTGCGTACCAGGCTTGGGCGTCGAACATGTTGAAGGAGTACCACTGGTCCTGCATGCCGAGGTAGATCAGTTGCGGGTTGGACTCCCAGAAAATGCCTTTGTACAGGTTCATCGGCCATAGCCGGTTATCGGTCTTGAGGCACAGTTCGTCCGGCAGGAAGGGGAAGTGATGTTTGTAGCCGGTGCAAAGGATCACCGCATCGATGGTCTTGTGGGTGCCGTCGATAAAGTACGCGCGGTTTTTTTCCAGGCGCTGCAACAGCGGCTTTTCTTCCCAATTGGCGGGCCAGTCATAGCCCATGGGCGCGGTGCGGTAGCAGCTGGTGATGCTGCGGGCGCCGTATTTGTAGCACTGGGAACCGATGTCTTCGGCAGAATAGCTGCTGCCGACGATGAGCAGGTCCTTGCCCTTGAACTCCAGCGCCTCGCGGAAATCATGGGCGTGCAGGATGCGCCCGCCGAACTGCTCGAATCCGGGGAAGTACGGCATCTTCGGCGTCGAAAAGTGCCCGCAGGCGTTGATCACATAGTCGAACTCTTCCGAGGTCTGGGTATCGCTGCCGTGGTCGTGGGCGACCACCGTAAAGCGTCGAGTCGCTTCGTCAAAGGTGACCTGGCGCACCACGTTGTTGAAACGGATGTAATCCCGTACCCCGGCTTTTTCGACGCGGCCCTTGATGTAGTCCCAGAGCACTTCCCGTGGCGGGTAAGAGCCGATGGGGCGGCCAAAATGTTCTTCGAAGGTGTAGTCGGCGAACTCCAGGCATTCCTTCGGACCGTTGGACCACAGGTAGCGGTACATGCTGCCGTGCACCGGTTCGCCGTTCTCGTCCAGACCGGTGCGCCAGGTGTAGTTCCACATGCCGCCCCAGTCCTGCTGTTTTTCGAAGCACACCAGTTCGGGAATGGTGGCGCCCTTGTCGCGGGCCGACTGGAAGGCGCGAAGTTGGGCCAGGCCGCACGGGCCGGCGCCGATGATTGCTACGCGTATTGTCATGAGCGTGCCTCCTGAAGGGTTTCAGCGAAAGATCACTGTCTTGTCCTGGTTGATGAATACCCGGTGTTCCAGGTGGTATTTCAGTGCCTTGGAAAGGGCGACGGTTTCGGTATCGCGGCCGATGGCAACCAGCGAATCGGGCAGGTGCGTGTGATCGACGCGCTGGATTTCCTGCTCGATGATCGGCCCCTCATCGAGGTCGCTGGTGACGTAGTGGGCAGTGGCGCCGATCAGCTTCACGCCGCGGTCGTAGGCCTGGTGATACGGCTTGGCGCCCTTGAATCCGGGCAGGAATGAGTGATGGATGTTGATCGCACGCCCCGACAACTGCTGGCACAGTCCGTCGGATAGAATCTGCATGTAGCGCGCGAGCACCACCAGGTCGGTCTGGGTGTCTTCGACGATGCGCATCAGCTCGGCCTCCTGGCTGGCCTTGCTGTCCTTGGTGATGGGCAGGTAAATGAAACGGATGCCTTCACGCTCAGCCATGGCCCGCAGGTCCAGGTGGTTGGAGACCACGGCGGTGATGTGCATGTCCATCTCGCCCTTGCGGTGTCGATAGAGCAGGTCGGTGAGGCAATGGTCGAACTTGCTGACCATCAGCAGCACCCGGGTCGGTTGGCGCGAACTGAACAACTGCCACTGCATGTCGAAGCCGCCGGCCAGGTCGCCCAGGCCTTCGCGCAGGGTGCCTATATCACCGTCGACGCCGGTGTTGAAACGGAACACCGCGCGCATGAAAAACTGCCCGGTGAACTCGTCGTCAAACTGTGCCAGTTCGCTGATGTAGCACTGCTGCCGGGCCAGGCAGGCGCTGATCGCGGCGATGATCCCGGATGCCGCCGGGCAGGTGATCTTGAGAATGTAATGTTCGCTGGAGGCGTCCATTGAAGGCTCCTGATTAAATTAAGGGGCGGCTCAGCCCTTGGCCGTGCGTTTGGTTTTTTCCGGGTCGTCGAAGGGCAGGGCATGGGTCACGGCGCCCGCTTCAAGGCTGCCGCGCACCTGCAGTGCAATACCGGGCACGGAGCAGGCGACGCTCAGGCGGGCGATGGCCATCGAGCGTTTGCTCAGGCGCGAGTACATGCCGCAGGTGATCACGCCGACTTGCTGGTTGCCCTGCCACAGGGTGTCGCCGGCCTCGGCCGGGCGTACGCCCTCGAGCAGCACACCGGTGATCTTGAAACGCTCCTGACCGCGCAGGCGCAGGTGTTCCTCGGCGCCACGGAAGGCTTGTTTGCCGGGCGAGACGGTGAAATCCAGGCCCATTTCCCACAGGGTGTCGCCGGCCTTCTGGTCAGCGAAGGGGTACATCTGCGAGTTGTCATAGGGGAAAAACATCAGCGAGCTTTCCACCCGCAGCCAGTCCAGCGCGGTGAAGGCACACGGGATAATCCCCAGGCTGGCACCCTGTTCGAGGATGCTGTCCCACAGGAACGGTGCATCGGCCGCCTTGCAGAAAATCTCGTAGCCGCGCTCGCCGGTGTAGCCGGTGCGGGAGATCATCACCGGGCGTTCGAACAGGCGCGTCTGCAGGTGATGGAAGTACGGCAACTGGCGGACGCCGGGCACGTGCTCGGCGAGAAAGTCCACCGCCAGCGGCCCTTGCAGCGACAAGTCGTGCAGGTCGTCGTCGAACAGCACCGCCACTTGCCGGCCCAGGGCGGAACGCACCAGCATTTCATGCCCGGTGCCAGCGCCATGCACCACCATGAACGCGTTAGGCCCGGTGCGGTAGACGATGCAGTCATCGACGAACTTGCCGTCCTCGTCGAGCATCGAGGCGTACACCGATTTGCCGGGGTAGAGTTTGGCGATGTCGCGGGTGGTCGCCCATTGCAGCAGGCTTTCGGCATGGGGTCCCACGTAATGGACTTTTTTCAGCCCCGACACGTCCATCAGGCCGGCACGGGTGCGGATCGCTTCGTGGTGGTCGGCCAGCGCGCTGCTGTAGGTCCAGGCGGTGCCCATGCCGTTCCAGTCTTCAAGGTTTGAACCGAGGGCACGGTGCCGCTCGGCCAATGCAGAAATACGCCATGAAAGGGTCATGTGAGGGTCCTTGTCGGGAAAGAGAGATCAGGCGTGCGGGTCGAATTGGCTCAGCCACTCGACCAGCGTGTGTCTGTAGCGGGTCATGCCCTTGTAGTCGGCGATAGGGCCGGGCAGGTCGCGCAGCACGCGATGCAGGCGACAACCCCAGCCGGGTTGAGTGACCAGTTCGTCCAGGCTGATCAGGTAGGTGCGGATGCTGAACATCACCGCGTTGCTGCGCGGCAGACGGGCCATCACCTGCAGCTCGACGCGCAGATGCACCTGTTGGCCGACGTTTTCGGCGGTGATGCGGCCGCGGTCGGCGCCCCATTCATGGAACGTCTCGGGCGAGGAGTCCAGGCGCGGCTTGATGGTCAGGGTCCAGTTCAGGCGCCGCACCGGCTGACCCACTTGCAGGTTGAGCAGATACTTCAGCGCACGGTCGAACACGCCCATCTGGTGGGCCATGGGCACCGGTGAATGCCACTGCTTGAAGCTCATGCCGGCGTCGAAGGCCAGGGACCAGTCAGCGGGACTGGTGACCAGGCCGGCGTCCATGTACAGATCGCCGTCACGTTGATCGAGCAGGGCGAAATCCCCCTGAACCTGTCGGCCGATGAACTCCAGCGGCGCGCTGGGCAGGCTGGTGGCATCACCGAAAATGAACGGCTGATCGATCTCCAGCAGGCGGTTGCGCCAATGCCAGCGGTCGCCGTCACGCACCAGGCTGAACCACTGCGGATAGTCGGCGGCCAGGTGTTCCATCAGCATCTGCAAGGCATCCCAGGCTGCTACTTGCATGTGCGGCATCACCAGGTAGCGGCGCGGGTCCTGATCCAGTACCAGGGCGCGTTCGGCCATTTCCGAACAGTAGTGCTCGTCGATGTCGAAGGCATGCTCATAGATCGAGCCGGGGTCGCGGGAGGTGGCCGGTTCGATATTGACCGAGTACAGGTAGCTGTCCTCGACAAAGGGGAAGGGGAAACGGCGGATTGCCGCAGGGCTGTTGCGAAAGCTGAAATCATCGCGATAGCTCAGCACGGGGCTCGCTTGCAGGGGCATGTCACTCACTCCTATAGGTCCAGCGAAATGCAGGGGCCGCTGCCGCGTGAGACGCAGGGCATCAGAAAGTCGGCCTGCTCGGCCGGGCAGAGGAAGCTGTCGCGGTGTTCGATGGCACCGCCGGTGTGGCGGGTGATGCACTGGCCGCAGACCCCGCCACGGCACAGGTTGGGCACTTGCAGGCCAGCGTGTTCGAGGGCTTCGAGCAGGCTCTGGTCGGCCTCCACCCGAAGGCGACGACCGCTGCGCAGCAGGTGCAGGTCGAAGGGTTGGCCGGGTTGCGCGCCTTTGAACGTTTCCGAATGCACGCGCTTGCGCGGCCAACCGAGGCGCGAGGCCTCACGCTCAACCGCGTCGAGCAGAGACTGCGGGCCACAGGTGTAGACATGGCTGCCCAGCGGCCGGTCGGCGAGGATCTGGCTCAGGTCGGGGCGATTGTCATAGGCATGCAGGCGCGCGCCGAGACGCTGTTGCAGTTCGTCGAGGTAGGCGTCGCTCAGGCCCGGGCGGAACAGGTAATGCAGTTCGAAATCGGCCTGCTGCTGTTCCATCGCAGCGATATAGGCCATGAACGGCGTGATGCCGATGCCGGCGGCGATCAAGATATGCAGGCGTGCAGTGCCGTGGGGGGCGAACAGATTGGCCGGTGGTGAAATCTGCAACGTGTCGCCGACCTGCACCTGGCGATGCAGGTACTGCGAGCCGCCACGAGAAGCGTCCTGCAAGCGCACGGCGATGCGGTAGTGCTGGGTGTGCGCCGGGTCGCTGGTGAGCGAGTAGGCGTTGCGCACCTTGCCCTCGGCCAGTGGCAGATGCACCTGCACATGGCTGCCGGGCGAGAAGCCGGGCAGGGTGCCGTCGCGGGCCGTCAGGGTGAATTCGCGCACCACCGGCGTGAGCATTCTTGCCGCGCTGACCTGAACGTCGAGGACCGCGCTCATGGCTGGAATGCCGCATAGGGTTGGTCGGGGTTGATGCACACGCCGAGGTAAGCCCCCAGGCGCCGGGAAAAATGCGTGCGCACCTCCAGCCCGACGTGGCAACCAATGCAGTTCAGCGACGACTCCGACCCGGCCGCCTGGGTCAGGCCACAGTGCGCGCAGTACACCTGGCGCAGGCCGGGCGTTGCGCAGGTCATGCTGATCTCGTCGTCTTCCAGGCCAGCGGCGCGAGCCTGCCCGTGAACACGCCAGACAAAAGCTTCATCGCCCAGCAGGTAGAGCCGACACCCCACGGTTGCGCTGGCCAAGGCCTGTTGCAGGTGCCGGGTGAAGTCGGCTTGTTCGCCGTTCAACAGCAGGGGATTGTCCAGTTCAGCGACAACCTCTGTGCAGACGGTTGCCGATTGCATCACCACGATGGGGCGGCTAAGGGTGGGCTTCATGCGGGCTCTCCAAAGTGCTTTTTTATTTCCTGTTGGGAGAGATACTTTCCTATGGGGAAAATCTTCTCAATCTGGAAAAAGGGCTATGCCTTTGGAGATAAGCCTTGCTACACGGCCGTCCGGGGCATGGAAGTTGCTGGTATTCGAGGAATGTGGAGCAACCGGACGGGGAGTTATCGAGAGTGCGAACACGACCGCAGTGGTGGCCGCTCTGGTTAGGGCCTGTGCGCCCTGAACAGGCCCGCAGCGTGCGTAAGCTGTTGGCCGGGTTGCCCTTGAGCCAGGCGCACGCTGACGGTGCCTTATCGGGTTTTCTGGACCGTTTCGACGCACTGCTGCCGCCTGCCAGGTTGAACCTGATCCTTGGCGGCGAGGACCTCAGCCCGACGCGACGCGGTTTGATCGAGGGCTGCCAGGACGTGGTGACTTGCCCCTGGCGCGACGCAAGCGCGGCAGACACCCCCCAAAGCTGCGGCCCGTGTCGGCAACGCGGCGTGCACCGACTGGTGTGCGCCTTGCCCGAGGGCCAAAAGGGCGTGTTGCTGCTCGATAGCCCGAAACGGGCCGGTGCCAGTTGGCGCCAGTTACTGGAAGAGGTGGCGCAGGCGGTAGGCATGGCTGTGCGCTTGCGCAGCTACAACCGTGAGCAGCAGCGCAAACAGGCGACGTCCCGCCACGGTGCCTTGGCCCGTGAGCTGCACGACTCGGTGGCACAGCAACTCGGTTACCTGTCGTTCCAGGCCCATGGCCTGCAATCCCAGTTGGGCGAGCCGGAACAAGCCTCTGCGGGTTTGCAGGACCTGTGCGCTGGCTTGAGCCAGTTGCAGCGCCAGGTGCGCGAGTTGATTACCAGTGCGCGTCTGACCATGGACGGGCGCTCGCTGCGCCAGGCACTGGCCGACTCGGTCGCCGAGTTCTCGCGGCGCTGCATCATCGTGTTCGAGCTGGACAACCGCCTGGCTGACGATGCTTTGAGCCCGGGAACCGAGTTACAGATTTTGCAGATTATTCGTGAAGCACTGGCCAACGCGGTGCGCCATTCCCATGCGCGGCATGTCCGCATCGAGTTGCGGCAAAACCAGGACGGTGATGTCTCCATTTCGGTGGAGGATGACGGCATCGGACTCAGTCCGGCGTCAGGGGAGGCAAATCATTTCGGTCTGGCGATTATCCGCGAGCGCGCCGCGAACATTGGCGCCCGATTGACAATTGAAGCGATCCGCCCGCATGGGGTCCGCGTACATCTTGGCCTTCGCTGCCATCAAGACCAGCCACAGGGGAGTTTCGATGGACTGCACAACCTTATTACTGATCGATGATCATCCGCTGTTTCGCAAAGGCCTGGCGCAGTTGTTCGGCGCCAGTGACGACTTCGAAGTGGTGGGGCAGGCGGCCAGCGGTCGCGAAGGCATCAACCTGGCCGTGAGCCTGGCGCCGCAGCAGGTCTTGCTCGATTTGCACATGCCCGGCTTGAGCGGTTTGCAGGTGCTCGATGAACTGCGTCAGTTGCGCCTCGACTGTCAGGTGGTGGTGCTCACTGCGTCGATGGATCGCGCCGAGCTGTTGACGGCCTTGCGCCTGGGGGCCAGTGGTTATGTGCTCAAGGAAACCGAGCCCGATGCGTTGTTGAGCTACATGCGCAATTGCCACAAGGGCGCGATCGTTCTGGATTCAACCCTGGTTGCCCTGCTGGCCGATCAGGACGAATCGGTGAGCCGGCCTGCGCACGACCCGGACCTGCCAGACACAGGCAACCTGACCGAGCGCGAAGGGCAGACCCTGGCCCTGATCGGTGCCGGCATGAGCAATAAACAGATCGGCCGGGAACTGGGAATCAGCGATGGTACGGTCAAGATTTATGTGAGGAATCTGTTGCAGAAGTTCAGCCTGCACTCACGTCTGGAGTTGGCGGCGTGGGTGCACAACGGCGCGTCGGTAAGACACGAGGAGCGTCATTAGATGAGGGAAAGCCCGGAAGCTTTTGCACAGACACCGAGTGTGCACCTGATGGATCGCTTTCCCGCCGCCCTGCTGGAATTGCGCGACAACGGCCAGATCGCTCACTTCAACCTGGCCTGGACCGAGTTGATGGGGGCGCCGGGCGCGGAGCGCAATCTCATCGATTATGTGCACCAGGAAGACCGCCCGCTGTGGCGCAAGGCCTTGCATGAGCTGCGTCGGCGTCCCGAGACCTCGTTCAATCAACGCCTGCGTTTTGTACATCCTTCTGGTGAATTACGCTGGTTCGAGGTGAACCTCAAGCGCGGCCCGCAGGGGTTCTATCTGGTCGTCGGGGACGTCACGGCACACAAACGCCGCGAAATTGCCTTGCAGGCCAGTCAGCGCAGCAGCATGAGCCTGCTCGATAGCATGCCTGGGCTGATCTATCGGGGCCGTAACAACCGCGACTGGACCATGGAGTTTGTCAGTGCCGGCTGCCTGCAACTGACCGGATATCCTGCGGAGCGGCTGGTGGACAATCATGAGTTCACTTACAACAGCCTGATCCTGGCGCAGGATGCCGACTACGTCTGGCGCGAGGTGCAATATGCGTTGTCGCGCAACGAGCCGTTCGAGCTCAATTACCGGATTCGTTGCGCCGATCAGTCGATCAAGCACGTCTGGGAAAAGGGCATCGGGATCTATGCCGATACGCGTGAAGTGCTGGGTATAGAGGGGGCGATTTTCGAGCGAACGGCAGGTCAGGCCTCAGTTCGCTGAGTCGCCGCTGATCCCTGGCCGGGATCGCGGCGAAGTGTCGAGCGTGTCGCTACTTGTAATGTTGTTCAAACACCGCCAACTGCTCAGGCTTGATCAACTGAAAGGGCACCCAGACGTCCGTTTCCACCGGCTCTCCCTTGATCATCTTGAGTGCTGCCTGTACCGCGCTGGCCGCCTGGGCCTTGGGGTCCTGGAACACCGAGGCGACCAGCATCCCACGCTTGATCGCCGCCAGACCGTCAGGCAAACCGTCGATGCCGACAATCGCGATCTCGCCCTTGGCTTTGCCGGCCTGTTGCAAGGCCATGGCCGCACCGATGGCCATTTCGTCGTTGTTGGCAACGATGGCATCGAAACGGCTGCCCGCCAATAGCCAGTTACTGGTCAGGTCCATCCCTTTGTTGCGCTGCCACTCGGCGCTTTGCTGCTCGACAATCTTGATCCCGGGATAATCCTTGAGCACCTGCTTGACGCCTTCGGTGCGGTCGTGGGTCGCGTTTTGCGCCAGGTCGCCCATGATGATCGCGAGGTTGCCCTTGCCGCCGAGCTTTTCGGCCAGGTAGCGCATTTGCAGCTGTCCGGCCTCGATGTCATTGGACGCGACGGTGACGACGCCTTTGGGCAAGGTGCGCTCGTCCGGGTGACGGTTGACGTAGACCAGCGGCGTTTTCGCTTCGACTGCGGCGCGGGTGATATTGGCCGTGGCGGAGGTGTCCACCGGCAGGACAATGACCGCATCCACTTGCTGGTTGATAAAGCCCTGGACCTGGTTGAGTTGGCGCACCACATCGCCTTGGGCGTCCTCGAACTGAATCTGCACGTTTTCCTTTTTCGCGGCCTCGTCCAGGCCATTACGCACGTAGGTCATGAAGTTGTCGTCGACCCTGGCGATGCTGACGCCGATGCGATAGTCGGCGGCGGCCCATTGGCTGAAGAGCAATAGCAGGGTGGTGAAAAGCAGTGTGCAACGACGCATGATGGTTTTCCTTTTGTTGTTATGAGTTGTACGTCACCAAAAGATGAAAATCTGCCGCACGTTTTGAGTTCGACAAACGCTTTATCCATCAAGCGTGAAGGCCTGCCTGAAACGCTCAAGCGCAACCTCGCTGTCACCGCTGGCCCAGCCTTCGAGGCCGACGACACCGCTGTATCCCATGCCGAACAAGGCCCTGGCAATGGCGGGATAATGGATTTCACCGGTACCGGGCTCCATGCGCCCCGGGACGTCGGCAACCTGGATTTCGCCGATGGAGCTGCCGGCGCGCTGGATCAGTTCGATCAGGTTTCCTTCGCCGATCTGTGCGTGATAGAGGTCCAGGTTCATCTTCAGGTGCGGGCTGCCCACGGCCTCGATCAGCGCCAGGGTTTCGTCAGCGCGGGCGAACGGTGTGCCCGGGTGGTCGACTTCGGTGTTGAGGTTTTCCAGCAGGAAAACCCGACCCGCGTCCTCGCCCAGGCGGGCGATTTTTTCCAGCGTCTTGCAGGCGTTCAACCACATGCGGCCAGTGGTTTGGGCAACAGGTTTGACCGGCAACCCCTGGTCACCCAGGCCGGTGCCATGCAGGTTCAGGCTAGGGCAACCCAATTGAGCGGCGACGGCCAAGGATTCCCGGGCGCTGTCGAGCAGGTGTTGGATGTCCTCGGGATCGGTCAGGTTGCCGCAGATGTAGCCGGTCATGGAGGTGAAATCCGCGCCGGTCGCCGAGAGGGCCCGGATGTCTTTGCTCGTCCAGTTCCATATCTCGACGCTGAAGCCTAGTGCGTGGATACGTTTGACCCGCTCGGTAAAGGGCAGGTCGAGGAAGACCATCTCGGCGCTGATCGCCAGTTTGAACGGTGTGAAACTCATGACAGAGCTCCTTGCACACGCACCGCTTTGCCCTGCTGGAAGGACTCGATACAGGCACGGGCAATCGCCAGTGCTGCCCGCGCGTCTTCACCGCTGGCCAGAGGTTTTTCACCGCTGCGCACGCAACTGACGAAGTGGTTGAGCTCGGCCACATAGGCATCACGCAGCAGGTCGGTGTCCATGCGCTGGGTGTCGGCCTGGACCCCATTGGCCAGGTACCGCAGCAAGTCAGAGTCGTTGACGTTGCCCATGGTCAGCATGCCAGCGCTGCCGAACACTTCGCCGCGGACATCGTAGCCATACACGGCCTGGAAATTGGCCTCGGCCGTGGCGATGGCGCCGTTATCGAAACGGATCGTGACCACCGCGGTGTCGAGAAATCCTTTGTCCTTGTAGTCCGGTGCGATCAGGGCATCGGCCATCACAAAAACCTCAACCGCTTCGGCGCCCGGATTCAGGTAGCGCAGGGTATCGAAGTCATGGATCAGGGTTTCGAGGAAGATTACCCATTGCGGCGACGCGGCCGGGTTGTTCAGCGCTGGGTCGCGGGTCAGCGAGCGCAGCAGTTGTGGCGTACCGATGCGGCCGCCGACCACGTCCAGGTGAGCAGTGCGAAAACTTCTGGCAAAGCGACGGTTGAAGCCAACTTGTAGCGTCACCCGCGCGTCAGCAGCGGCGGCGATGGCGCGGTCAGCTTCGTCCAGGGTGATGGCCATCGGTTTTTCACAGAACACCCCTTTGCCGGCCCGGGCCGCACTGATCACCAATTCGGCATGGCTGCGTGCCGGGGCGGCAATCAGCACGGCGTCGATGTCCGGGTCACCGAGTAATTGCTGTGGGTCGGTATAGACCTTCTGCACGTCCAGTTCTGCCGCCAAGCGTGCGGCTTGGCCGGGGGTAGGGTCGGCGATGGCGGCGAGGCAGGCGCCGGGGATGTGCCGGGCGGCGGTCAGGCCGTGAAAACTGCCCATGCGGCCGGCGCCGATGAGGCCAAGGCGAATGGTCTTGGATGTGCTCATGAACATGACTCCCTTTATTGTTTTTACGACTCGGCGGTAAGAATGTCCTCGTCTGTCCAGGCAGGGAGCAAGTGCTGTGCCAATAATTAACTAATTGATACTAAAGGGAATTTATTTGTTTTTATTGAAATTCATGTTCATCTAAATGACATGTCTATACTGACATGTCGAAAATATGAACAGTTGGCCGGATAATGAACCAGCAACCTGCAGCATTGAGCGCCGAAGACCGTGACTACCTCACCACGCTGGGCCCCGCGTCGTTGAACGAAGGGCCAGGCACTGCGCTGGATGAGGCTTGGCGCGCGTGCTTGCAGGGAGCTATCGAACGGCCTGCCGGGATCCGCCGGGTGATTTGGGAGTCCTGGTTGCGCAGCGTCGCTGCCGGCCTCGATCCGGAAGACGGCGAGTACCGTTTTGTCGCGCCTGCCGACCTGACCGCGACCCTGGCAGCCAACCGGGTGCTGATCGCCGCTGCGGCGCAAGTCATGCGCGGTTTGCTCGCCTATAACCCAAGGGGCCATATCAACCTGACCGATGCCGAAGGCACGACTTTGTATTTCTGTGGCCTGGACCTCACACCCATTGGCAGTCGACTGCTGGAGTCGGTACAGGGCACCAATTGCACCGGGCTGGCGATCGTCGAAGACCGTTTGGTGTATGTGTTGGCCGAGGAGAACTTCGGGCTTGGCCTGCGCCAGCGCCGCATGCATTGCGCCGCCGCGCCAATTCGCGATCCCCAAGGCCGGACGCTGGGTATGTTGACCTTGACGGCGGAACCCGGCTGGTTTCATTTCCATACGCTGGGCACGGTCCAGGCCGCGGCCGAGGCGGTCTCGAGGCAGATGGCGCTGCAAGCCTTGCTGGAAGAACAACAGACAGTCCTTGAGGTGCTCAACGAGGGCTTGGTGGTTTTGGATGAGCAGGGCCGCATCAAGGCGCTCAACCATTACGCCCGACAGTTGTTCCGCGTCGGCCGTGACCTGCTCGGCAGCCCGTTCAAGAGCCTGGGCCAGAGCGAATTGACCGATGCCGTCCTGCTGGGGGGCGGGGAAGGGGTGCGGGACCTGGATTGCACCTTTGAACTGCACGACCGCAGCCATCTGGCCTGCCTGGTGTCGGTCTGCCCGCTGGAGCAAGGCGGGCGGATTGTGTCGTTGCGCGAGAACCGACGCATCCGGGAAATCACCCGGCGGATCATTGGCACCCAGGCCAGCTACACCTTCGAAACCATCCTCGGCCGCTCACAGGCGATTGAGGATGCACTGCACCTGGCGCGGATTGCCAGTCGCAGTGATTCGACCACGCTGATCCTCGGTGAGAGCGGCACTGGCAAGGAGCTGTTCGCCCAGGCTATCCATAATGGCAGCGACCGATGTGGCGGGCCTTTCGTGGCGGTCAATTGCGGCGCCATTCCCCGTGACCTGGTGCAGAGCGAACTGTTTGGTCATGTCGAAGGCGCCTTCACCGGAGCGGCGCGCGGTGGGTCGGCAGGCAAGTTCGAATTGGCCGATGGCGGGACGATCTTCCTCGATGAAATCGGTGACATGTCCTTTGATGCGCAGGTCAGCCTGCTGCGTGTCCTGCAGGAAGGCGAGGTGACACGGGTGGGGGCGAAAAAATCGCTGCGGGTCAACGTGCGCATCATCGCCGCCACCCACCGCAACCTGAGCCAGGCAGTGGCCGAAGGCGCCTTTCGTGAGGATCTTTACTACCGGCTCAACGTGCTGAACCTGACGGTGCCGCCACTGCGGATGCGCCGCGAAGATGTGCCGTTGCTGGCGCGGCATTTTCTTGCGCGTTGTGCCCGGTCGCTACGCAAGTCGATGCAGGACCTTTCGCCCGCGGCGCTGGACATGCTCGGCGCCTATCACTGGCCAGGCAATGTCCGTGAGCTGGAAAACGTCATTGAGCGGGCCACCAACCTGGCGATGACCGAACTGATCGAGCCGAGCGATCTTGCCTTGGAAATCAGGCAGCGAGGGCGCCCATCGACATGGGGAAGTGTCCCTGAGCCGCGGATGGCGCCGGACCTTGGCACCCATGAGATGAATGCCATCATCGCCGCCCTCAAGGATACGCGCGGAAATATCCGCCTGGCTGCTCAGCGGCTGAATGTGTCGCGGGGTGGGTTGTACAACAAAATGAGCCGGTTTGGGCTCAAGGTTGATGCGTTTCGTTCTTAGCGGGATGCTGTCGTAAATGCTCTGAAAATTGCCACGATCCCTCGCTGGGCTGCTGATATAGAGCATGCGCGACAGCGCGTAGCTGCCCGTGATGGGGAAGCGTTAACGCGCAGTCCTGACGATGACAGGCCAACGGGGAATGTAAATTTTTTACGGTTTCTTTACGGTAGGTGTTTTGGCCCACAACGATACTGGCCGCGATTTTCCGATCGTCCAAGCGCCTTGCATTTCCAATGGCCCTGGCAAATCGTATTGCTCAAGGATGGCATACACTTCCACCCCCGTAATTTGAGAGACGCAACCCTTGAGCGAAGCAGCGATTCCCGCCCACGAAGACTCCCCTACCAAAACATCAGGAGTGGGCTTGCTCGTCGCCGCGGTGGGCGTGGTTTATGGGGACATTGGCACCAGCCCGCTTTACACACTCAAAGAAGTGTTCGCCGGTCACTACGGCGTCCAGGCCAACCAGGACGGTGTACTGGGTATTCTGTCGTTGATCTTCTGGTCACTGATCTGGGTCGTCTCGATCAAGTACGTGCTGTTTATCCTTCGCGCCAACAACCAGGGCGAGGGGGGCATCATGGCCTTGACCGCATTGGCACGTCGGGCTGCGGCGCCGTTTCCCAAAATGAGCAGGGTCCTGGTATTGCTCGGGCTGTTCGGCGCTGCACTGTTTTACGGGGACAGCATGATCACCCCAGCCATCTCGGTGCTCTCGGCGGTCGAAGGGCTGCAGCTTGCGTTCGATGGAATCGAGCAGTGGGTCGTTCCGCTGTCCGTGGTCATCCTGGTAGCGCTGTTCCTGATCCAAAAACATGGCACGGCGCGTATCGGCATCCTGTTCGGCCCGGTCATGGTGCTGTGGTTCATGGTGCTGGGTGCGCTCGGCATTTACGGCATCCTGCAACGACCGGAAGTTCTGCAGGCGCTCAATCCTGCGTGGGCAGTGCAATTTTTTGTGGTGCATCCGGGGATTGGCGTGGCCATTCTGGGTGCCGTGGTGTTGGCATTGACCGGTGCTGAAGCACTGTATGCCGACATGGGCCACTTTGGCCGCAAGCCCATTGCTCGCGCCTGGTTCATTCTCGTGTTGCCCGGCTTGGTGCTCAATTACTTTGGCCAAGGCGCCCTGATCCTGGGGAACCCGGAGACCGTGCGCAACCCGTTCTATTTACTGGCGCCTGAATGGGCACTGTTACCGATGGTCGCGCTCTCCACACTCGCCACCATCATCGCCTCTCAAGCCGTGATCTCCGGTGCTTTTTCCCTGACTCGCCAGGCCATCCAGTTGGGTTACGTCCCTCGCATGTTTATCCAACATACCTCCAGCCAGGAACAGGGACAGATCTATATCGGTACGGTTAACTGGGCGTTGATGGTGGGTGTCGTGCTGTTGGTGATTGGTTTCGAGTCGTCCAGTGCTCTGGCCGCAGCTTATGGCGTCGCTGTGACGGGGACCATGTTGATCACGACAGTCTTGTCCTCGGCAGTCGTCCTGCTCCTGTGGAAAACGCCGCGCTGGCTGGCCATCCCAATGCTGCTCGGATTCCTGCTGGTAGACGGTCTGTATTTCGCGGCCAATGCACCCAAGATTTTTCAGGGTGGGGCGTTCCCGGTGATTGCCGGCATCAGCCTGTTCATTTTGATGACGACCTGGAAGCGGGGCAGAAAGATTATTGTGGAGCGGCTGGATGAAACCGCACTTCCTCTACCGCTATTCATCGGCAGCATCCGTACGCAGCCTCCCCATCGGGTGCAAGGTACGGCAGTGTTTCTTACGGCCAGGACAGATGCTGTTCCTCATGCACTGCTGCACAACCTGCTGCATAACCAGGTTTTGCATGAGCAAGTGGTATTGCTCACAGTGGTGTCTGAAGACAGCCCTCGTGTGAGTGCTGACCGACGGTTTGAGATTGAAGCCTATGGAGAAGGGTTCTTCCGGGTCAGTCTGCACTTTGGCTTTATCGAGGAGCCCGATGTCCCCTTGGCCTTGAGTCTCTGTCACTTGGCTGAACTGGACTTCAGTCCGATGCGCACCACCTATTTCCTCAGCCGGGAGACGGTGATCCCGACCAAGCGTATCGGAATGGCCCGTTGGCGAGAAACCCTGTTTGCATTTTTGCTGAAGAACGCCAATAGCAACCTGAAGTACTTCAAGTTGCCGTTGAACCGGGTGATAGAGCTGGGCACACAGGTCGAGATGTAAAAGAGTCATCGAGTATCCAGAGGGGCTCGTTCAATGCGGGCCATTCATGCTGGATGAACCACGCGTCAGACGCTTGAGCGCGATAACCATCAGGCCCCCGGCTACTACCATTCCCGTGAGAAAAAGCGGATAGGCAACCCACCAGGGAACGGCTGAGGTCATCATGCTGAACTCGGACATGCCACCAATGCTGGCGATCAGGTTGAGAGGGAGGAATACCACATTGATCAGCGTCAGTTTGCGTAACAGGTTGTTCATGGTGTTGTTCATCAAATTGCCGCGTGCGTCGATCAAGCCGGCAAACACCCTGGAGTAGATTTCCGCCTGTTTGTTGCACTGGGTGTTTTCGATGATCAAATCGTCGATAAGCGCAATCGCCTCGACGCTGAAGTGCTCTTTTTCCGCATGGTTGCGCAGCCGAGTCAGGACAGCGCCATTGCTGTGAATCGCATTGATGTAGTAGATCAGGCTTTCGCTGAGGTTAAACATCTGGACCAGATGTCGATTCTCCATCGAGGCGTTGAATTTCTGCTGCAGCTCGCGAGCCACCATCTTGATCACCTTGAGGTGACCCAGGTAGTGGTGGAGGTTGTTGAACAGTATGTCCAGCAGCACATCTTGCGTTGTGTGCAAGGGGTGCCGCTGCCCCAATCCACTCAACTGGGAGTCGTCAGTCGCGATTATCAGCAAGCGTGTTTTAGAGAAGAGCAAGCCGAACGATGAGACCTCAAAGGCCAGGCTATCTCCGCCCGAGTAACTTTCCGGACGCTTCCAGATCAAGAACAGGTTATCCGGATGGAATTCGATGCGTGAGACTTCGTCCGGATCCAGTGCCGAAGCCAGCGCGTGATCGTCCAGTTTGAACTCGCTGCGCAACAGATCTCGTTCTGCCGCATCGGGATTACTGAACAACATCACATCAGCATTGAGCTGTTCAACCGGTACCAGCGCCCCATTGGCGAGTAGGAAACTCTTGATCACGTCTGACCTATCGCGTTGTTGACGGAGGAAGTCAGTGTCTTGCAGGTCGTGTAGCGGATCAAGTATTCACCAGGCCTGACCGCGACGTTTCAGCTCAAGGCGGCGAATGAACTCTTCCAGAACCAAGGAATACAGGTCGTCTTGCAAGTATGCGTCTTCGATGCCCGCGTCCATGTTCGGGTTGTCGTTAACCTCGATGACCACCACCTTATCCCCCGACTGTTTCAGGTCGACCCCGTACAAACCATCGCCAATGAGATTCGCGGTTTTCACCGCCAGATCCACCACCGCCCGCGGTGCTTCGTGAACCGCCAAGGTGCGGCATTCCCCATTAATGTCCTGGCCCTTGGCCTTGTGGTTGTAGATTTGCCAGTGACCTTTGGACATGAAGTACTGGCAGGCGAAAATCGGTTTTCGGTTGAGCACACCGATGCGCCAGTCGTACTCGGTGTAGAAGAACTCCTGAGCCAGTAGCAATACCGAGTGCTCGAAGAGCTCAGCGGTGGCATCCAGCAGCGCCTGCTGGCTTTCGACCTTGATTACGCCACGGGAAAAACAACCATCGGGAATCTTCAGCACTAATGGAAAGCCCAGGCGTTCACCGACTCGCTCGAAGTCTTCCGGTCGCTCCTTGTAGAGAATCTCGGTTGCCGGCATACCCAATTGATGGCTTTTGAGCAGATCAGTCAGGTACACCTTGTTGGTACAGCGCAGGATTGAAGTGGGATCGTCCATCACCACCAGGCCTTCGCTTTCCGCCTTCTTGGCGAAGCGATAGGTGTGGTTATCCACGCTGGTGGTTTCGCGAATCAGCAGGGCGTCATACTCGGCTATCCGTGAGTAGTCTTTCTTTTCGATCAGATCGACATCAATGCCCAGACCTTTGCCCACCCTGATAAAATTTTCCAGTGCCTTGGCATTGGAAGGCGGCAGCGATTCTTGTGGGTCATGCAATATGGCCAGGTCGTAACGGGCCACGCGGGGTGACCGCGGTACTCGCCAGATCTTGCGGCTGAAACTGTCCAGCGAGTTGGCAAATTGATCCTCCTGGTCTTCGCGTAGCTTTTGCAAGACGCCAGGCTTTATCCCCTCGATGTGCCAACTATTGCTTTTACGGAACTCCACCAAGAGGATCGGACACGGGAATATTTCGAAAATTTGCCGGGCCAGTTCCTGCAAAGGCTCAAGGTTGGTTTTGCCAAAGTAAAGAGTGAGCGTGAATCCTTCGGTATTACTATAAAGGTGGTTGTTCAGTGCTTTGTCCAGCGCCTTGTCCAAGTCATCCAGCGCTAGGCTGTACAGTGACTTTCGGGTCAGCTCGCTGATGGTTCGCACAGACGGAATAACTTTATGGCCGCGTGCTTCTGCCAGCAATGAACAATAATACCCGTGTCCCAGGTACTTGTAGCTCCGACACAGATTAATAACCTGAACACGCTTGCCAGCCTCGCTTTCAAGGGGTTGCTCGAGATATTCCTGGGCACTCATCACATCGTCTGATGGGAAATAAGACGCCCAGTCTTCTTTTCGCTCAACAATAATAACGACTTGGCTTTGCCGCCTGGGCGCGCTCGATAAATAAGTAAGGTTTGATATTGCCGCTAGCCGATTTTGCTCTGATACTTCACGCCAATCACCCTGTGCCGCTGACATATGAGAAGGTCCGTTGGAGAACAAGTCCTTATCTATTAAGCACGATACTTTTTAAAAGTCTCGTTTCGTTACGCAACTTTTACGGCGGCTATATGAATCTGGTATTTCGCAAGGCGACACACGATGACCTGAAGTCTCTGCTGGAATTGGAAAACCAGTGCTTTACTCATGACCGGCTCACGCCGCGCAGTTTCCAGTGGATGATCGGCCGAGCCCATGCCAGCCTGATCGTCGCGCAGGCCGAGAGCCAATTGATGGGCTACTGCCTGGTCTTGTTCCACCGCGGCACCTCGCTGGCGCGTCTGTACTCCATCGCCATCGCCACCCATAGTCGTGGCCTGGGCTTGGGGAAACAGCTACTGGATCAGGCGGAAGAGTGCGCACGCGCGAACGACTGCGCCTACCTGCGACTGGAAGTCCGACCGGATAATCCGGTTGCCATCAGTCTTTATGAGCGCAATGGGTACCGGCGCTTCGCCGTGGTAAATGACTACTACGAAGACCATTTGCATGCGCTGCGCTTGGAAAAACGTGTTGTGCAGCCTCGGGAAAACCGTGAGCTCCAGGTACCTTATTACCAACAGACCACTGAGTTTACCTGCGGCCCGGCTTGCCTCTTGATGGCCATGAAGGCATTGCAACCCGATCGTTTAATCGGGCGTCGGGACGAACTGCAGATCTGGCGTGAAGCCACCACCGTGTTCATGACTTCAGGGCACGGCGGTTGCAGTCCCCAAGGGTTGGCACTCGCGGCCTGGCGCCGGGGGTTTCGAGTACGCTTGCAGGTGAGTATCGCAGGTCCGCTATTTCTCGACGGCGTGCGCGACGAACATAAAAAAGAAGTAATGCGCCTGGTACACGAAGCGTTCTGCAGCGAACTCGCGCAGAGTGATGTGGAGCAGGTGAGCAGCAACCAACTGGACCTGGCCCTCGCACTGAAGGAGGGCGGTCAACCCCTGGTGTTGATCAGCAGCTACCGACTGACGCGCTCAAAAGCCCCACACTGGGTCATTGTCACTGATTACGATGAGGACTTCGTCTACCTGCATGATCCAGACATTGATCATAGTCAGCACCGTCAGGCACTTGACTGCCAGCATCTTCCCGTCAGCCACAAGGCGTTCGACAGAATGTGTGTTTTCGGCGGCAATAAGCTACGCGCCTCCGTGACGATTTACCCTCGTCAATCTATGCCCAAGGTATGAAGCGATACCCAACCCCCGTTTCGGTAATGAAGTGTTGCGGTTGGGAAGGGGCGGCTTCGACTTTTTTACGCAGGCTCCCAGCAAAGATGAACCAGCAGGTGGTACGGGTTGTACAAAAAAATGAGCCGGTTTGGACTCAAGGTTGATGCGTTCCGTTCTTAGTGGGTGACGCGGCGTAGGAAAATCCCTACACGACCCTCTGTATTTCCTAGCCCTAAATAAGATTGCTCCGATTATATAGTTGATGGCACCTGGCTATTATTCAAGCGCTAGGGTGGCATCCTGGTGCGTATCCAAGACAATCGCGCTTCGGGCAATTCAGGAAGCGGTTGCGGACAGAGGAGGATCTGTGTCGTGTTGAGGCATATCGGTGTAACCGATCTTTGCGTAGGAATGTATGTCCAGGAACTCTCCGGTTCCTGTGTAGAGCGTCCATTCTGGAACAAAAGCTTCCTGATTCAGAATGAGGAGGTGCTGGAGAAAGTCCTTGCCTCGGACATTGTTGGTGCGTGGATCGACCTGTCCAAGGGGGCGGACGTGCAAGCCTCTGCGCCTGATGAAAACACTGTGCAGGCTCAGCAGCCCCCACGCTTGTCGACCCGATCATGCACCGAAGTACCCAGGCCGCGTCCGAGGGTGGCAATGAGCGAAGAGTTGTTGAGGGCGGTCAACCTTTGCTCCAGTTCCAAGGCGGCGGTCATGGAGATGTTCGGCGACTTGCGCATGGGACGGATCGTTCAACTGAATCAAGTCACGGACATGGTTGGTGAAATCTCCGACTCGCTGTTACGTCATCCTGATGCACTGCTCAGCCTGGTGCGTCTCAAGACTGCCGATGAATATACCTACATGCATTCCGTAGCGGTCTGTGGGTTGATGATTGGTTTGGCACGTCAGCTGGATTTACCGCCGCAACTGGTACAAGAAGCCGGGCTGGCGGGCTTGCTGCATGACGTGGGCAAGATGGTGATACCCACCGCCATCCTGGCGAAACCATTGCCCTTGAATGACACCGAACACATGACGATGCGCACACATCCCGAGGCGGGTGCCAGGCTGCTGGCGGACAGCAGGCATTTCACTTCCCGGGTGCAGGACGTTTGCCTGCATCACCATGAGAAGGTGGACGGTAGTGGCTATCCCCATAAGTTATGTGGCACCCAGATCAGTCTATTCGCGCGCATGGCCGCTGTCTGTGATGTGTATGACGCCGTGACGTCTGACCGTCCTTATCGGGATCGCTGGGGCCCCGCCGAATCGATTCGAAAAATGGCGGGATGGAACGGGCATTTCGATCAGAAAGTGTTTCACGCCTTCGTCAAATGCATTGGTATCTATCCGGTTGGTGCTTTGGTACGCCTTCAAAGTGGCAGGTTGGCGGTGGTAATGGAGCAACACGCCGATTATTTGCTCACGCCCAGGGTGAAGGTTTTCTACTCGGCGGCGAGTCGTACGCCGCTGCCTCCCGAATCTATTGATCTGGCCTGTGGGCAGGACAGCATCGTCAGCATTGAGTCGGAGAGGACCTGGGGCTTCAAGAGCCTTGAAGCGCTCTGGGTGGGCACGGGGCAGGGCAGCGAGTCGCGATTCGGATGACGCCTGCGAGTTCGAGTTTTTTTACCAGCGCCTGTCGCTGGTTTTTTTTGCTGTCGTTTTGGGGGCCTGTCACTGTCGGGTAGGAATTCTCCTACCGCACCAACCGCAATCCTTAGGTGTAAATCAGGATGCTCCGATAGTTTCACGGCCATCACTTGGCCATTATTTCTCCAGGCCAACAAAAACCGGGCATCCCAATCGTGGATGTCTTGCGCGGGGTCCCGTCGGATCCGCACTGAACTGGAGAGATGAAGGTGAAAGGACAGGTAATTTCCTCCCCCCTGATCTTGATGCTGCCCGCGGGACTGACGGGAGTTTTCGGTTGTGTCGCGATTCTGGTCAGCACGGACTTCAGTCTGCGCAGTGCAGCCAGTTGCGCGCTGGTCTTGCTTGGCGCGTTGCTGATGGGTGTGTGGAGCCGGCGTTTATTGAGCAGTCGGCAGCACGCACAGCAAGGCGATGATCAGCCACTTCACCTTCCGCTGACCGCTTCGCCGGATGAAGGATTGGGCGAGGTATGCGCACAGGTACTGCCGATCTGGAGCCAGCAGATCGATGCAGCGCGCATCCTCAGCGAGGAGTCGATCCTCAAGCTGAGTAACCGCTTCGCGACGCTGTCGGGAGACATCAGTGCTTCTGCTTCCCAAGGGGCGAGCCAGAGCTCGGGTACACGGTTGCTGGAAATTCTTGAGGTCGGCCAGCGGGACCTGGACTCGATCATGGTTGCCCTTCGCGATGCGCTGTTGCGCAAGGAGTCGCAACTCAAGGAGGTATTGCTTCTTTCCGACTTCACCTCTCAATTGCAGGAGATGGCCAAGTTCGTCGGTGATATTGCCCAGCAGACCAATCTGTTGGCACTCAACGCCGCGATTGAAGCGGCGCGGGCAGGGGATGCCGGACGCGGCTTCGCGGTAGTGGCGGATGAAGTGCGCAAGCTGTCCAGTCTATCCGGGGAGACGGGGCAGAAAATCAGCGAAACGGTCAATGCCGTCAACGCTGCCATCTCTCGCACCGTCGAGCTGTCTCAGCACCAGGCGCAGCAGGATTCGCAAACCCTGGCTCATTCGGAGCAACTGGTGTTCCAGGTGATCGAGCACTTCCGGCACAACGCCCAGGCCATTGTCGATACCAGCAGCAGTCTTCAGCAGCAGAGCGAAAACGTTGCCACCGAGATATCGGGGGTACTGGTCGCCCTGCAGTTCCAGGATCGAGTCGGCCAGATGCTTTCCCTGGTCAACAACGACCTTGGCAAGCTGCATGGGCATATCGTCGAACGCCAGCAATTCGCGCTCGCCGGCGGCACACCGGCCCCAATCATCGCGGATGCCTGGCTTGAGCAATTGGCGAGCACCTACACCATGCCTGAACAGCATGCGATCCATCACGGTAAGCCTGTGGTGAGCAGCACTTCATCCGAGATCACTTTTTTCTAGGGAGTTTCCCCATGAGCAAAACCATCCTGATTGTCGATGACTCTGCCTCCATTCGCCAAGTGGTGAGCATCACCTTGAAGGGCGCCGGATACGAGGTCATCGAAGGTGTTGACGGTCGTGACGCCCTGACCAAGCTCGACGGACGCAAGATCCACTTGATTGTAAGTGACGTGAACATGCCGAACATGGACGGCCTCAGCTTCATCAAGGCCGCTAAACAACTGCCGGCCTACAAGTTCACGCCCGTGATCATGCTGACCACCGAAACCGGAGAGGCCATGAAGCAACAGGGCCAGGCCGTCGGTGCCAAGGCCTGGATGGTCAAGCCCTTCCAGCCGGCCCAGATGCTGGGTGCCGTCTCCAAACTGATCATGCCGTAGCGCCGCCCAGAGTCCCTGGAAAGGAGGTTGTCATGACAAATACCACGGCTTGTCTGCGTCGGATTCTGGTTCTCGAAGGGCCACTGACCATTTACACCGCCGCTGAACGCAAAGACCTGTTGCTGGAGCTGTTTCCGTTGGCTCAGGAAGTCGAAATGGATCTGGGCGGCGTGGACGAAATGGATACCGCCGGGCTCCAGCTGTTGGTGCTGATCAAACAGGAGTCGCTGCGCCATGGCTCCAACCTGCTGCTGAGCAACCCCAGTACGGCGGTGCTTGATGCACTGGACATGAGTGGGTTGCACAGCTTTTTCGACCAGTCGGCTCCGTCCCTTCAGCAGAGAGGTTGAAGCCATGAGTTCGCCCATGAATCTGGACGACGTGCTACGAACGTTCATCGCCGAAAGCCAGGAGCTTCTGCTCCTGATGGAAGAGGCGTTGCTGCAGATCGAACAGGCGCCGGATGATGTCGACACAATCAACGCCTTGTTTCGCGTCGCCCATACCATCAAAGGTTCTGCCGGCCTGTTTGGCTTCACGCCGATCGTTGCCTTTACCCATGTGGCAGAAAGCGTGCTGGATCGGGTCCGTGGACATGAACTGCGGGTCGACGAATCGCTGAGTGCCCTGTTCCTGGAAGTGCGGGACCACTTGTGCACGCTGATTGAATTGCTTGCCAGCCACGGTGACCTGCAAGGCATGACCGCAGAGCATGAGCGGCAGGGCGCGGCGTTGGTCGAGCGTCTTAACGGCTACCTTGAGCACCGTCACGAATCGGCGCCGTCCCTGGCAATGAGCGAGCCGCTGCAATCGACTTGTGCCGCCCGCTGGCACTTGTCCCTGCGCCTGTGTCCCGACGTCCTGCGCAACGGTATGGACCCGCTGTCGTTGCTGCGTTACCTCAACAGTTTCGGCCAGATCAGCACGGTCGTGTGCATCACCGATGGCATGCCGGATATTTCGACGATGGATCCGGAAACCTGTTACCTGGGGTTTGAGCTGGGGTTTGTCAGTGATGCCGAGCAGGCCACCATTGAAGGTGCGTTCGACTTCGTTCGTGAGGGCAGCCAGATCTGCGTGTTGCCGTGCAACGGCGACCTGGCAGGCTTCCGGGCGTTGATCGGCCGTCTCGATGCGGAGCCCGATGCCATGGTCGAAGCCTTTATCGCCTGTGGTTCCGTGCCACGTGACGGTTGGCAGGCGAGCCCGTCTTCAGATGAATCGACGACTGTCGCGGTGTCCGCCGTGGTACCAGACCAGGCGGCTCGCGATGATGTCACCAAGAACCGGGGAGCAAAAGAGGCCCGTCCGGCCGAAGGTAATCTGATTCGTGTCGACGCCGGAAAACTGGATCAATTGATCAACCTGGTGGGCGAACTGATCATCGCCGGTGCTGGTGCCAATCTGGGGGCGATCCAAAGCGGCATCAGCGAGCTGATTGAAGCGACAAGCTCGCTCTCGCGTCTTGTAGAGGAGGTGCGCGACTGCGCCCTGACCCTGCGAATGGTGCAGATCGGCGGCACATTCAACCGCTTCCAGCGGGTGGTGCGCGATGTCTCCAAGGAACTGGGCAAGGACATCGCCTTGCAGGTGCTCGGCGCCGAGACCGAGCTGGACAAGACCGTGGTCGAACGCATCGGCGATCCCCTGACCCACCTGGTGCGCAACGCCATGGACCACGGCATCGAACCCTCCCAACTGCGCCGCGAGCGCGGCAAGCCTGAACAGGGCACCGTTCGCCTCAATGCCTATCACGAGGCCAACAGCATCGTCATTGAAGTCAGTGACGACGGGGGTGGCCTGAACAAGCAACGCATCCTTGCCAAGGCGATTGAACGCGGCCTGGTTGCCGAAGGGCAACAGCTGGCCGACGGCGACATTCTCAATCTGATTTTCGAGCCAGGCTTCTCCACTGCCGATCAGGTCAGCAACCTGTCCGGGCGCGGCGTGGGAATGGACGTCGTCAAACGAAACATCGTCGCCCTGCGAGGCTCGGTCAACCTGGAAAGCGAGGAAGGGGTGGGCACCACGGTGCGTATCCGCCTGCCGCTGACCCTGGCCATCATCGATGGCTTTCTGATCGGGGTGGGCAATGCCTCTTATGTCTTGCCTCTGGACGTGGTTGAGGAGTGCATCGAGCTATCGACCGACGACTGCAGCGATCAGGACTTCCTGGACCTGCGGGGCTCGGTACTCCCAGTCCTGCGCCTGCGCGAGATGTTCGCCATCGATGAGCCTAACCATGGCCGTGAAAACATCGTGGTCGTGCATTACGCAGGGATGCGGGTGGGCCTGGTCGTCGATCAATTGCTCGGTGAGTTCCAGACAGTGATCAAGCCGTTGGGCAAGATTTTCGGTACAGCTCATGGACTGGGCGGCTTCACCATCCTGGGGAACGGAGCAGTAGCGTTGATCCTGGATATTCCAAAACTACTCGGGCAGGTCCCTAGCCGACAGAAGCACGGTGCGACCCTCAGCCCTGAATTGACTTAATCGTTCTCCCTGGAGTACAGCATCATGACCGTCAAAAAAAATATCTCGCTGCTGGTCGCCTCAGCTGTGTTGGGCATCCTGATCCTGGTCAGTCTCAGTCTTTATCTGATGGGTGGGGTCAGGACCACTGCCAGCTATGCACAAGTCAATACAGTGCCCAGCCTGCAGTTGCTGGATCAAGTGGCCCTGGCCCTGGCGGATAGCCACAGCCGGCAATGGCAGAGTCTGTCCGGACCGGCCGGTAGTCCCCTGCAAAGCGACAAGGAAACGGTGATCCAGGCGCTGGATCGCTACCAGAAGGAGTTCGTCTCCGACGATCACGATGCGACGCTGCTCAGCGCCTTGCGCAGCACGGTCAATGAATACAACCGGGGCATGGAACGTTTCGATAACGCCTTCAAGAATGCCGCCCCTGAAGCCCGTAGTTTATTGCTCGACCTGGAGGTGACGCGCGAAAAGGTCACTTCCGCCTTGAGCGATATCCGTCAGTACAACCTGGACCTGGGGCGTAAAAATGCGGTGATCGCGGCATCGACCGAACAGACGGCGATCTACAGCATCGCCTTGGTTGGCGGCGCCACCTTGCTGGTCATCTGCTTGATCGGCTTCTTCCTGGTACGCCGGCTGCTCCACGCATTGGGTGGCGAGCCCGATGATCTTCGGCTGCTGGCCGAGCGGTTGGTGGCCGGGCAACTGGATGTGCAGGGCAGCAACAATGGCCCTGAACGTACCGGGCTGATGGGCTCCATGGACCGGCTGGGCGGGACCTTGAATCAACTGATCGGCGAAATGAATCACATGTCCGCAGAGCATGACAAAGGCGACATCGACGTGCAGATCGATGCGGCACGTTTTGCTGGCAGCTATGGGCTGATGGCCCAAGGCATCAACGATATGGTCAGTGGGCATATCAGCGTCAAGAAGCAAGCCATGGCCTGCATCAAGTCGATCAGTGAGGGCGATCTGCAGGCGTCCCTGCAAGCGTTCCCCGGCAAGAAAGCCTTTATTAACGTCACCATCGAGCATCTTCGCAGCACCATCACGGCGTTGATCGAAGAGATGCGTCACATGTCGGACGAGCACGAGAAAGGCGACATTGATGTGCAGATCGACGTACAGCGATTCCAAGGCTCGTACCGTCAGATTGCCCAGGGCATCAACGACATGGTCAATGGCCACATCAGCGTGAAAAAACAGGCCATGGCTTGCATACGTTCCTTCGGCGAAGGTGACCTGTCGGCACCGCTGGCCCGTTTTCCCGGCAAAAAAGCTTTCATCAACGACAACATCGAACAGCTGCGCAGCAACGTCCAGGCGCTGATCGAAGACACCCAGATGCTGAGCGAGAATGCCATGATCGGCAAGCTCGATACCCGTGCAGACAGCACCCGTCATCAAGGTGATTTCCGCCGCATCGTGGCGGGGATCAACAGCACCCTGGACTCTATCGTTGCCCCTCTCAACGAAGCGATGACGGTCATGGTGGCCCTGTCCAGTGGTGACCTGACCCGCAGCGTCAAAGGTGATTACCAGGGCAGCCTGCAAGACTTGAAGAATGCGGTCAACGAAACGGTGAGCAAGCTTTCGCAGATCATTGGCGAGGTGCGCAGTTCCGCCGATTCGCTGTCCAGTGCCTCGGAAGAAATTTCCGCCACGGCCCAGAGTATCAGCCAGTCGGCTTCGGTACAGGCAGCGTCGGTTGAAGAGACATCGGCGTCGATGGAACAGATGTCGGCGTCGATTTCCCAGAACACCGAGAATGCCAAAGTGACCGATGGCATGGCCGGCAAGGCGAGCAAGGAAGCGAGTGAAGGTGGACAGGCCGTCAAGGACACCGTCTCGGCCATGAAAACCATCGCCGAGAAAATAGGGATCGTTGACTCGATTGCCTACCAGACGAATCTGCTGGCGCTCAACGCGGCCATCGAAGCGGCCCGTGCCGGTGAGCACGGCAAAGGTTTCGCAGTCGTCGCCGCTGAGGTGCGCAAGCTCGCCGAACGCAGCCAGGTCGCGGCGCAGGAAATCGGCCAAGTGGCCAAGAACAGTGTTGCCCTGGCTGAGCGGGCCGGCAATCTGCTTGATGAAATCGTACCCTCGATTACCAAGACCTCTGATTTGGTCCAGGAGATTGCCGCTGCATCTGAAGAGCAGTCCATCGGCTCGGAGCAGATCAATACCGCCATGTCGCAGATGAGCCAGATCACTCAGCAAAACGCCTCGGCGTCCGAAGAGCTGGCTGCTACCGCCGAGGAAATGAGTAGCCAGGCCGAGCAGTTGCAGGAGTTGATGGGCTTTTTCACCCTGCATGGTCGGGTTGCGGTTTCTGCCGTACCACGGGCCGCATCTTCCAGTCTGGGCGGCATGCAAAGCAGTGAGCATGCCCAGGAAGGCGGTTTCATTCGCTTCGGGAGTTGAGCCATGGAACCTGCAGTCTTGAGCCATTTCGAGCGCGCACCGCAGAGTCCGTGTGACAGCGAATTCCTGCAATTCCTGACGTTCGTATCCGCCAGGGAGCTTTATGCGATCGATACCTTGTGCGTGCGAGAAATCATCGAGTACGGCCAGGTTACAAGCGTACCGATGATGCCGGATTTTATCCGCGGAGTGATCAATCTGCGCGGTTCGGTGGTGCCGGTGATCGATCTGCAGGCGCGCTTTAGCAGGGGCGCCACGCAGCAAGGCAGCAGGACCTGCATCGTTATCCTGGAACTGGTTCAGGAAGGCGAGCCGCAAGTGCTGGGTATCGTAGTCGACTCGGTGAGCGAGGTGATCGAAATCGAGTTGGCCGACATCAAGGCCGCTCCGGCGATCGGAAACCGGATCCGTGAAGACTTCATTCGAGGGATGGTCAAGGTGCGGGGTGCGTTCCTGACTGTGCTTCAGATCGACCAGGTGCTGTGTGTCAGTGAGATCGCCAGCCAGTTGCACTGAGTGGTAGCGCTCAGGCATGCCTACGTTGTCTTGAGATGGATGCTGCCGTCTACGGTGGATCCCGAGGAATGAACCATGTCCATATCTGCCTCGCGCTTGCCGGCCCCAGGGACGGCAGCGCCACAGTACCTGACCTTCAGCGTGGGCCAGGAGATGTTCGCGATAGGCACCCTGTGTGTACGGGAAATTGTCGAGTACGGTCCGATTACGCCGTTGCCGATGGCGCCGCCGAAGGTTCGCGGCATCACCAATCTGCGCGGAGCGGCCATTCCTGTGCTGGACCTCGGGCTGTGTTTCGGGGGCGCCCAGACCCTGGAAAACCCACACACCTGCATCGTCATGCTGGAGGTCCACGGCAGCGGCGGCGCAGGCCTGGTGGGCATCATCGTGGACGCAGTCAGCGAAGTGCTGGAGATACCGGCCGAGCAGATCGAGCCGGCACCGGCACTCCAGGGGCGCCTTAGCCCTGCATTTGTGGTGGGGGTCGGCAAGCTCAGTGATCGTTTCGTCTTGTTACTGGACATCGAGCACATGCTCAGTAGCGAGGACTGGTCGGCGCTGCTCCCTTCGAACGTCAACGCTGACGGGCCGAGACCATGAATGTCGTGCTCTCCGACAACGAGTTCCAGCAGTTTCGGGCAATGATTCACGAAATTGCCGGGATCAGCCTATCCGTTGCCAAGAAACAGCTGGTCAGTGGCCGCCTGGCCAAGCGCTTGCAGTTTTTCAACTTGACCACCTACGGCAGCTATTATCGCTTGTTGATGAAGGACCGGACCGAGTTGCAAATGGCGGTGGACTTGCTGACCACCAACGAAACCTACTTTTTCCGCGAACCCAGGCATTTTGAGTTTCTGCGCGATGTGATTCTCCCCGAGCTTCGTGGCAATGGCCCGGTGCGCATCTGGAGTGGGGCCTGTTCCACCGGAGAAGAACCCTACACCCTGGCCATGGTGCTGGCCGACAGCCTGGGCACCCGGCCATGGGAGATCCTCGCTTCCGATATCAGCAGCCGGGTGCTGGAAAAAGCCCAGGGCGGACGCTACCCGCTGGACGGTATCCGCGGCATTCCCGAGGCGCTGCTGAACAGGTACTGCCTGAGGGGCGTGGGCAGCAACAACGGCGTTTTCATGGTTGATCGCGCGTTGGCGTCACGTATCACGTTCACTTCGATCAACTTGAATAATGCACTGCCTTCGGTGGGGCAGTTCGACGTGATCTTCCTGCGCAATGTGATGATCTATTTCGATAACCAGACCAAGTCTGAGGTGGTGAGACGCTTGAGCAAACACCTGCGGCCAGGCGGCTACTTCATCGTGAGTCATTCAGAAAGCCTGAATGGCATCAGCGATGAATTGCAGTTGGTCAAACCGTCTATCTACCGCAAGCCGGACGCTTGAGGTGGCTCGGGTGGTCGAGTATTTCCTGCAACCCGGAGACGTAGTTTTTGGAGGGCGCCAAATGCGCTTGTGTACCGTCCTGGGGTCCTGTGTCGCACTGGTGTTTTGGCATCCGCAACGCTTGTTGGGTGGCATGTGTCATTACATGCTGCCGCGGCAACGGTCGCAAGGCGTGGGCAACCTGAACGGTCGTTACGCCGCCGATGCGTTGGCGCTGCTGTTGGAGTGCATTCATCGTGCGGGGGCTCGGCCCGAGCAGTTCGAGGTGAGCCTTTTTGGCGGGGCTGACATGTTCCCAGGGATCAAACGGTGCAACGGTATCGGGATTGGCCAACAGAACGTCGATGCCGCCAGGAGCCTGATCCAGGCCCATGGGTTGCAATGCCGGGTTTATCACGTAGGTGGCCGGGGGCATCGCCACCTGGTGTTCGATGTGAGCACCGGACGCCTTCAACTCAAGCATGTCAACTCGCTGCTCAAGGTATTCGAAGCGCCCAAGAGTCATGCCTGATGGCGCGGATCAAGGTGTTGATTGCGCGGTGGCATGCGGCGTTCGCGGACATCAGCCCTGAGATCGTGCCGTCGTTTCAGACCAGTCCTTCATTCAAGGCGTAGCGCACCAGGTCTGTGCTGGTGGCAAAGCACATCTTCTCCATCAGCCGTGTCTTGTGGGTGCTGACGGTTTTATTGCTGATCACCAGTTGTTCGGCAATCTGGTTGACGCTCAGCCCTTGAGCCAGCATGCGCAGGATCTGGAATTCACGTGAGGTCAGGCTCTGCGCAGCGTTTTCGGGCGTTACACCGCTGCTCTGGAGTGCGATCTGCTCGGCCAGTTGTGGATCCAGGTAGCGCGCCCCGGTGCTCACCTTGCGGATCGCTGCCAGCAGCGCTTCCGGGTCGCGGTCCTTGGTCATGTAGCCTGAGGCGCCGGCGCGTAGCGCACGTTGGGCTATATGGGCTTCATTGTGCATGCTCAAGATGAGCATCGGCAGCTTGGGGTAATGGGCGTGGATACGGCCAATCAAATCTTCGCCACTTGAACCGGGCATGGTCATGTCGAGCAGTAGCACGTCTACGTCTGTGTGGCGCAGCAACTCCAGGACCTGGACACCATTTTCCGCTTCCGCCACCACGGAAAAATCCTTGACCAGCGCGAACAACTGCTTGAGGCCTTCGCGCATGATCGTGTGATCGTCGGCCACCATTAAACGGATCATGAGTCGTGACTCCTTGAAACAGGTACGCGCAGTTGAACGGTAGTACCGCTGCCGATGCTGCTGGATATGGTGGTGGTCCCTCCCAAAGTCAGGCCCCGTTCGCGCATGCCCAGCAAGCCGAGGGTCCTGGACGATTGTTCACGTTGCTCAAAGCCTTTGCCGTTGTCGGTGATTTCCAGCGACCAGCCATTGTCGCCTTGCTCAAACGTGATGTTGATCCGGGTGGCTTCGGCGTGCCGGGCAATGTTGGTCAGCGACTCCTGGGCGATTCGAAATGCAGCGGTTGCACTGGCATCGTCCAGACGGATTTGCGGCGGATGAATCTGCAGGTTGCAGTCGATGCCCCATTGCTGCTTGAACGTGTCGGTCAGCCATTCCAGTGACGCGGCGATACCCATGTTGAGGATGGAAGGGCGCAGGCTGGTGGAAATATCCCTGACCACTTGCACCGTCTGGTCGATCAGTTGCAGCAGGCGTGCGACTTGTTCACTGAGCTGGGGCAGTTGCTCGCCGTACTGGAAGCGCAGCAGCGACGTGCCCATGCGGATTGCGGTCAGATGTTGCCCGAGTTCATCGTGGATCTCCTGGGCGATCAGCTTGCGTTCCTCTTCCCGCGCACTTTCCCGACTGGACATCAATTGGCGCAATTGCTTGTTGAGCGATGCCAGGCGCAGTTCGGCCAGGCGCAGCTGCGATATATCGCGAACGACAGCCAGCACGGTGGCAATTTTTCCCTGGATGTCCTGCTCGGGAACGAGACTGATGTGATACACGCGTTGCAGTCGATGCTGCTCGGTGAGCACATACTCATGCTCCAGGGGCTGGCCCTTTTCCACGGCTTCGATGACGGCTGCACGGAATAGTTGGCTCTGCAGGTTTTTCGGCAGGATCTCGAGCAGGTCCTTGTGCAGCAAGTCGATCTGCGGACGATCCAACCAGGTTTCCAATGCCGGATTGATGAACAACAGTTCTCCTGTGCGACTCAGTCGTGCAATGCCATCAGGAGAGTTTTCAACCAATGTGCCGAGTTCCTGCTGCCGGGCCAATTCGTTGCGCCGGGCTTCCCGGATATCGGTGATGTTGCGAGCAATGCAGACCAGGCGATGCAAGCGCCCATTTGAATCGGCTACGGGCACCAGGTTGAAGTGGACAACGATCGAGCGTTGACTGCAAGGCAGATGCGCATCCAGCTCGATGGGAGCACCCACGGCGATGCAGTGCAGGCAGATAGCCTCGACAATACTTGCGGCTTCTTTTTCCAGGCATTGGCCCAACGGTTGGCCGATCATGTCCGAATGGCTCTTGGCGAGCATCTCGCACAGCTTTGGATTGGCCTCCAGGCAACTGAGTTGCTGGTCGGCATCCACAGCGAGCAGGCAAAGCATGTCTTGCGAATGATCGAAGACTTCGCGGTAGCGACGTTCGCTTTGGGCCAAGTGGCTGTGGGCTGAGCAGCGCTCCCAGGCGATGGCGCCGATATGACTGGCCATTTGCGCATGCTTGCGGTCCTGCTCGCTCAGTTGGGTTTCACCGCCGACGAACAACAGGATGACGCCCAGCGTGACGCCGGTCTTATTGATCACCGGTTCTACCCAGCAACCCCGGTAGCCTGCCTGCAAGGCGGGCTGGCTGAAAGCAAGGTCAGAGGCATCGCGCCTTAAATCACGTATGAAGTGAGGATGCTCGAACAGCCCGGGATGTCGGCCAAGGTCGTCGGCCAGGCAGGTTTCAATCAAGGATGTGTCCGTCGGTGGCGCTCGAAGGGAATCGTCGCCGGGCACGGCTTTGAAAGCCATGGCGTTGCGAAACTCGGGTGTCAGGATTTCCAGGTAGGCGCTGAGCAGCGGCAGCACCTCAAGCAGCGTGTCGTTAGTGACCATTTTTTGGAAAATGGCAGAGCGCGCATTTTCGGCGCGCTCCTGGCGGCGCAACGCACTGATATCCTGGGCCGTGACAAGCGCTCCGCAAAGCTCGCCTGTTTCGTCATGCTCCGGCGTCAGGTTGCACAGGAAATCCACGGAGCGACCTGAATACGGGTCCCTGCTTTCCAGCAGGAACGTGTTTGCTGCGCCGGTAGATAACGTGAGTTTTACTTGCGTGCGAAAGTACTCGTCGAGCTGATCGGGTGTCGAGGTGCGTTCAGTAATGTGAGTGTTGGGAAAGCCCCTGGCGCGCTCAAGCTCAGGGTTGGCGTAGATTTGTTGTCCGAGCCGGTTGTAGCGAAGGATGATGTTTTGTGAGTTTTTGGCCAGTGACAGGTACTTTTTTTCGTTATTGAACAAGGCCTGGCGCAGGGCAAGGTGTTCACTGATGTCTTCAAGCTGCGACACAAAGTAAAGCGCCCTTGCATCGGGGGTACGGGCGATACCCACCGTCAATCGTGCCCACAGTGTGCTGCCGTCTTTTCGAATGTAGCGTTTTTCCAGTGTCAGGCTTGAGCGTTGCCCCTGGATGAGCCGGTTTAATTCATCCTTGCTGACATCGGTATCGTCCGGATGAGTCAGCCGCTGGAAAGACGTCGCGCGAAGTTCTTCTTCGGTGTAGCCAAACATCTGGCACAACATTTGATTGGCCGCGATCCATTCGCCGCTTATTCGCAGCAAGGCCAGGCCCGTACCGGCGGAGTCGAACGCCAAGCGATAATCCTGCTCGGCAAGGTGGATGTGTTCGGCACGGTGGATTTTTACCAGGTACGTGGATTGTTGCGCTTTGTAGTCGAGCTTCACACTCAGCGTGTCACCACCGGCCGACATGCCCTGGAAATGCCAGCTACCCTTGAGCCGAGCATTGGTGATGTGCTGTTCAAAAGTCTGCGGCTTGAGAGAAAACAGGGAGGGTAAGGGAACCAGGGAAGCGGCGGTCTCGCTTAACCCCAGCAATCCGCTGGCGCAGTCATCCATGATGAGCAGCGCCCCCTGGGCGTCCAGCAACAAGACACCCACGTCGTCCGCATCCTGCGTGTCCGGTGTTGCTACCGCAATGGCTGAATCCATTCGCCCATCCTCTGGCAACTCGTTCCTGAGCATAGCTTAAGTCTTGAGAGCTAAATCGAGTGTTCGACTATGGTCATAGGGCTGCCCACGGGTTTTGATCGATGCTTGGTATACCTGCAGGGTTTTGCCCGCGGACGAAAGGAAGGGGGTTACCTTGGACAGATATCAAGGATGAGACCACAATGATGCCGCTGTGATATCAATTGTGTGGCCGGCGCAACGAGCGTATCTATGCAAGCAGCTTCAAAGAATAGGGTCAGTTTGCGCAGATGGATCTGGCGGGCGTTTGCCAGTACCAGCCTGTTGCCGCTCGTCTTGGTGGAAGGCGTGCTGATTAGCACTTATTTCATCACGAACCAGTCCATTCGAAACTCCCAGATCGAGCACCTGCATCAAAGTGCAACACGAGACATTCAGGTATCGGTTCAGCAGAATGCGCTGTTGGTGCAAGAACAGTTGGAGCAGGTTCACAAAACGATCAGTCTTTATGCCAAGTCCACTGAGCATGAGCTCACCGAAAACCAGCCTCCCGTGGCGGCATCGCTTTCAGCAAGTGCCGATGGTGTCCGTTACAGCGCAGCAAACGACGGGGCGTCCGCCTCGTTTTATTCGAATGTCACCCCGCTGAAAAAGCAGGACCTCTACAAGATATCGCTGCTGGCGAATCAGGACTTCATGATGAAGCAGTTGAAGGACGGGGATCCTCTGATTGCCAGCATCTATTTCAATACGTGGGACAGTTATAACCGGATTTATCCCTGGTTTAATACGCTCGAGCAGTACCCACATGATATGGACATCACCCAATACAACTTCTACTACTTGGCCGATGCAAAACATAATCCTGATAAAAAAGTAGTCTGGACCGATGTCTACCTGGATCCCGCCGGCCAGGGGTGGATGATGTCTGCCATTGCGCCGGTCTACAGCGGCGACTTCCTGGAGGGCGTAGCCGGGGTCGACGTAACGGTCGATGGCATCTTGAAGCAAATAGAGCAGTTGAAGATGCCTTGGGGTGGCTACCTGATGCTGGTCAACAATAAGCTCGATATCATGGCCGTGCCCAAGGCGGGGCAACGTGATTTTTCCCTGCGAGCCGTCGATAACCAGCCCGCTGGAGAGCCTGTTGATCGCGAGCGCCTGCAATCGCCGGATTTGAACCTCTCTCGTTATCCGGACCTCGCCAGTCTCAATAAGAACTTGCCGGGTCATCCAGAGGGCATTGTTGCGCTGACGTTGAATGGACGGCCTCACCTGGTCGCCTGGAGCGAGATCCCCACCACCGGCTGGCTCTTGTTGGCGGTAGTGGACGAAGCGGCGGCGATGCAGGAAACCAATCTGCTTGCCAGTCATTACCGCGAAGTGGGGTACCTGTTGGTCGCGGGGCTGGTTGTGTTCTATGCCTTGTTCTTTGCCTTCATGTGGTGGCGCACACGTGATCTCAGTCGCCAGTTGAGCACGCCGGTGCAAGGGGTCTCTCGCATGATGCGAGAGATCGGCCGGGGTAACTGGCAACCAGCGGCAAGTCCTTCCGATATCACCGAACTGTGGTCAATGTCTGACCAGGCACTGGGGATGGGCAGGCAGTTGGCCCAGGCCGAATTCATACGCAGCTCCACACAGCAGCGTCTGGAGTTGGTCATGGAGAGTTTTGCCGAAGGGCTCTGGGAGTACTACCCGAAACGGCCGCGTTTTATTCTCAAGGGTGCCCTGAGCCAGCGTTTCGGCTTTGCCGTCAATGAAGTGCCGATGGCGAGATTGCTGGAGAACATTCCCGTTGAAGATCGGCAAACCTTCACCCGGTTTCTGGAGGAGGCCAGGGGCAGTGCAAGCGTGGCGCCGGAAGTGGAGTTCCGGATCAGGGACGTGCATGGAAAGCTGATCTGGATCCTTTGCCGGGGCCGTACGCTGGAGCCCTCTCGGCTGGATGATTCCAGTGTCGTGGTCGTGGCGTGTGTCGACATTACGACACTCAAGCAGACCCAGTTGGATCTGCGGGAGAAAACCCTGGAGGCAGAGGCCGCCAGTACTGCCAAGTCCAAATTCATCTCCAGCATGAGCCATGAGCTGCGTACGCCATTGAATGCGATCTACGGGTTTGCCCAGTTGGGGCTCATGCAGTCGCCTGCCCCGGCATTGGAAGAGACGGCCAACCTGGAGGAAATCATCAAGGCCAGTGAACACCTCATGCAGTTGGTTGACGATCTGCTGGACCTCTCCAGCTTGCAGGCCGAGAAGCCACTGCTGGATCTCAAGCCCGTACACGTGGCAAGCCTGTTATCCAACTGCGCTGACATGGTCCAGCAGCAAGTCTCGGCGCATGGCCAGACGTTGCACATCAATGCTCCCCTGGATACATGGCATGTCTGGGCGGATAAGCGTCGTCTCAAGCAGGTCCTGATCAATCTGTTATCCAATGCAATCAAGTACAACCGGCCCGGTGGAGACATTACTCTGGGGGCTTTGGTTGTCGAGGACGGAGCCAGGCTTCGTCTTTATGTGACGGATACCGGCATGGGGATTTCCCCGGCTTTGCTGGGCGAGCTTTTCAGACCCTTCCAGCGTTTGGGTAAAGAGAACTCGTCCATCCAGGGGACTGGCATTGGCTTGGTGTTGTGCCGAGATCTGGCGCTCCTGATGCACGGCACCATGGGCTTTGAAAGCCACGTCGAAGTCGGGACGACGTTCTGGATCGACCTGTGCTCGGCGGCGTTTCCTGTGCCGGGGAACGAGTCCAAAATGTCGGCGATAGCCTTGCCACGCGTGTTGTTGGTGAGTAACGACCCCAAGGATGCTGAGGTGGTTCGAGAGGCGTTAATCGGCGACTTCGAGCTGGAACGGGTTGATACCTTGCCCGAAGCGGGTCTCGTGCTTGATGCCACGGCGGTCAGCGTATTGATCGTCGCCACTGCCGACCCAACGCCGGTGCTGAACACTTTTTTCAGCGGCTTGCGCACGCGTATCGCAAAGACTGCCATGTCGATCATCGTGGTCCGTGCGGCCGTCGATCACGCTTCGGTTGGCCAGCTTGAATGCCAGGCCATCGTCTCTTCTCCATTGGAGAGGCAGAGTATTCGTAGTCTGGTATTGACGCTCGCCACGGGGAGGGCGGATGTATGTTTGCCAAAGTAGATGCGCAAAGCAGGATCGTCATTATCGACGACGTGGCCACTAACCTCCGGCTTCTGGATTCATGCTTGCGAGCCGTGGGCCTGCAGAACATCACCACATTCAGCGACTCTGCCAAAGGACTGGACTGGTTGCTTGCGAACGCCTGGGACCTGCTGTTGTTGGACCTGGACATGCCCGCACCCGACGGCTTTGAGATCCTTGATCGCCTCAATGCACGTGACCGCACGGAATCACCGGTCATCATCGTGACGGCCTTGAGTGATCAGCAGAACAGGCGCAAAGGACTGGAAATGGGCGCCAACGACTTCATCTCCAAACCCATTGATCTGCCTGAAGTGCTGCTCAGGGTGCGTAATTGCCTGGAGCTGGCGCAGGCGGCCAAGCTCCTGCGCGACGTCAATGCTGAACTTGAGCGCAAAGTGGAACTGCGCACGGCCCAGCTGGCTTCCAGCTACAGGGCGATCAGCAGCAGCTTGAGTCGAGCAGCCAGCTATCGCGATGACGACACGGGGCAGCATATTGTCCGTATTGGCGAGTCCGCGGCTTTGTTGGCCAAGGCAATCGGCATGCCCGCTCAATGGTGTGACCTCATGAGGATGGCTGCACCGATGCACGATGTTGGAAAAATCGGCATTGCAGATGCCATTCTGCAAAAGCCTGGAGCATTGACCTCGCAGGAGCGGGCGATCATGCAGGAGCATGCCCGCATTGGTTATGAAATCCTGCATGACCCAGAGGGCTCTCCGTTGACGGACCTGGCAGCGGAAGTTGCCCTGGCGCATCACGAACGTTGGGATGGCACCGGCTATCCCAAGGGATTGCAAGGCAAGGAGATCCCGTTATCGGCAAGGATTGTGGCGATATGTGATGTGTATGACGCCATAAGGATGCCTCGCGCCTATAAGCAGGCTTGGGATGTCGAGCGTTCCAGGCGTTTCATCATCGAACAAGCCGGTACCCAGTTCGATCCTTTCCTGGTGGATGTCTTTTGTAATCTCTTTGACGAAATAGATCGCTTGCGCCTGCCTGATGCGCAGGAGGGCTGATGTTCAGCGTACTGCCTGGCCAAGGGGGAGCGGTCAGAAAGCGGTTTTCTTGAAGCAGCGAGCGGACACGCCCCGAAAGAACGACCAAATGGCGAGCCCCTGCACGACGACCGCTGTTGTCACGACGGCGACGATGGCGTGATTCGGATCGGTGAAGAGCGAGCGCAACAGGCCGAAAAAGGCCGGGGCGAAGGCGTAGGTGGCTTGGCTGATCGCGACCATCAGGGCGATCACCCTGGCGGTTTGTTCACGGCTGAACTCGGTCTGGGCTATCAGGGGTGGCAAGGACGTGGCGTTGCCAATGCCCGAACCGATCAACACCACGGCTATCCAGGCCACTGTCGGGTGAAGGTCCAGGCCCAGAAGCATCAGCGTGCCCAGCATCTGGATGGCATAACCGAGGCAGGCCAGTTGTCGGCGGTTCATGCCTTGGATCATCAAGCGTGCGGCGACGTATCGCCCGCCCATCGCACTGGCAGTGGCCAGACCCATGGCGAATGAGGCGTCATGCGCCCCCATGCGACCCATCAGGATCGAGTACAGGTGCGCGATCAAGCCGATCTGGGCGAACAGCCCCAAGGACATGCCGGTTGCCAAGGTGCGGAAGCCTGCCGACCTGAGGGTCTGCATGGCGGTCCACGGCGTGACGCCGGCGCTGATCGGCACGGGTTCCGGTTGGTCTGCATTGTCGGGATGTTGTCCCAGGCTTCGTGGGGTTTTGTTGAAAACCAGGAAAGCGAAGGTGCCTATGAGCAGCACCGCGACAATGCTGATTACCAGCGCCGCCATGGCAAAGCCGAAACGCTCGATCAGCAACACCCACAGCGGCGAAAAGATCACGCCACCCAGGCTGGCGCCGTTGTAGGCCTTGCCCAGGGCCTTGGGTCTTTCCTTGACGTACCACGGCGCGATCAGGGTGTTAACGGCCGCAGCACCCAATGTCACCCAGCCGATACCCGAGCAGAGGGCGCCGGTATACAGCACCCATAACTGGTTGGCGTGAGCCCAGATGTTTACGCCAATGCCCAGGACGATGCTGCCCAGCAGAGTGATGGCGGGTATCCCGAAGCGCGCGTAAAGGCGCGGCAGGTTGGCGATGACAAGCGTGCCGCTGAGAAAGTGCAAGGTCACGGCAGCCGAGACCTGGGCGATCGGCCAACCCGTGCGCTCCATGACGGCTTGCATGTAAATCGGCGGGCCATAGAAGCCGATCCCCCAGCCGATAATCGCCAGGATGAACGTGCAGGCCAGTACGTTTTTTCCAAAAAAGCGGGTGTGTGTCATCGCCATCTCCTCCAGGGTGGCTCACAGACTATGGGATCGACAGGTTCCTCACTTCGGGGGGCGTCGAACTATGGATGTCGAGCACATTGCTTCTTGGATTACATTTCATCCATCCGCTACGTTGAATGGAGCTGAGCTTCGATCGCTTGCTTGTCGATAATCGACCAGACCTCGCGGATCCTGCCGTCCTCGAACGCATAGAAGACGTTTTCGGTGAAGGCGATCCGTGTCCCATTAACCGCAAGACCCAGGAACTCCCCAGCCGGCGTGCAATTGAATCCCAGGCGAGCCGCCAACTTGGGTGGGTCGATCACCAGGAATTCGACTTCAAAGCGCAAGTCGGGAATGTCCCGATAGTTCGCTTCCAGCATGCCTTGATAGCCATGCAATCCTAATCGTCTCGCGTTGTGAACCACTTCCTGGTGCACAAAAAGGCCCAGGTTTTCCCAATCCTGTGCATTCAGGCAGGTTATGTAGTCGTTATAGATATCGGCAAGATTCGAAGTCATGGGGACTGATCTCCGCTACGTGTCTGTTCCAAAAAGCATAGTCATGCTGCCGCTTCGGCCTGCTCTCCGTGACGTTGGCAGATCCATTGAGTGTGCCAGCGGCGTGGTCTACGGCGTATCGAAAAAATAATCACATCAGCCTGTCGATTTCGGCCAATGCCATTCGATTAACCCATAGAGCCGCCACACGGACGGCCTAATCCATCCACTCTCAGGAGATCAGAGCATGCGATTTATGGTGATCGTCAAAGCCAGTCCGGAATCGGAAGCCGGAGAAATGCCCAGCGCGGAACTGCTGGCCGCCATGGGTGCCTACAACGAAGAGCTGGTCAAGGCCGGGGTGATGCTCGCCGGTGAAGGTCTGCACCCCAGTATCGAGGGCGTGCGCGTGCAGTTTTCCGCCAAGGACCGGACGGTGATCGACGGGCCCTTTGCTGAAACCAAGGAGCTGATCGCCGGCTTCTGGATCTTCAAGGTCCAGTCATTGCAGGAGGCCATCGACTGGGTCAAGCGCTGCCCGAACCCGATGGTCAGCGACAGTGAAATCGAGATCCGCCAGATCTTCGAGCTCGAGGAGTTCGGTGAGTCCTTTACCCCCGAGTTGCGCGAGCAGGAAGAACGCCTGCGGGCGCAGATGTCCGATCAATCGTGAAACCGACCACAGGAGACCCCACCATGAGAATCATTCCTTACCTGACCTTCAACGGTAACTGCAAGCAGGCCTTCGCCTTGTATAAGGAGGTACTGGGCGGCGATCTGTTTTCCATGTCTTTTGCCGAGGCCCCCGAGGAAACCGGGATGCCCAAGGATCCCAACCTGATCATGCACACTTGCCTGACCGTCGGCGCTTTCAGCCTGATGGCCTCCGACTGCCCACCGGGCCAACCGTTTCGCAAGCCGCAAGGCGTGTCGGTTTCCCTCAACGTCGACAGCGTGGAGGAGGCCGAGCGGCTGTTCAATGGTTTAAGTGCAGGTGGCAGCGTGTACATGCCCCTGGATAAGACCTTCTGGGCGGAACGCTTTGCCATGTTCGAAGACCGTTTCGGGATTGCCTGGATGGTCAATTGCGAGGGGGAAAAATAAGTCGCGCACAGCCCCATGGATGGACGACTCGGATGAGCACGCTCCAGGGTTTGCCTCTGTCAGGTGAACCTTGCGCCAATACTGCGTTCACTTATTGAGTTGCCGTTTCAAGTGGTCCTGTGGGAGCGAGCTTGCTCGCGATGGCGGAGTGTCAGTCTCTATCTCTGTAACTGATCCACCGCTATCGCGAGCAAGCTCGCTCCCAAAGGGATCAGTCTGAATCCGGCGGCTGCCCTCCAGTGCCGACAAGGACTTCGCATGCATCCAACCTCGTCCACATTCCCCTTGAACACCGCCGTCGAACGCGAGCTCAGTCCACGTGCGGTCAGTACGGGAATCGTCCTCGGTATCCTGTTGACACCTTCCAATGTCTATGCCGGGTTGAAGATCGGTTGGTCGTTCAATATGTCGATCATTGCCTTGCTGGTTGGTTATGGCATCTGGCAAGGCTTGGCGAGTCGATCGGTGGGGCGACTGCCCTGGACGCTGCACGAAAGCAACATCAACCAGACCGTGGCCTCTGCCGCTGCGTCGATCATTTCCGGTGGGCTGGTCGCGCCCATACCGGCCTATACTTTGTTGACCGGCCAGCAGTTGGACGCCATTCCCATGGTGGCCTGGGTTTTTTCGGTGAGCTTCCTGGGGATTTGGATTGCCTGGTACCTGCGCCCCTCACTGCTCAATGACAAGGCGCTGAAGTTTCCCGAGGGCATGGCGACCCTGGAAACCCTGCTGCATATCTACAACCACGGCCACGAAGCCGCGACGCGCTTGAAGGTGCTGCTCAGCGCCGCGTTGCTGTCCGGGCTGGTCAAGGCGGTCGACACCTTCATATGGGCCATCCCGCGCTGGTTCCCGAGCGCCCAACTGGAGCGCCTGACGTTTACCGCAGACCCTTCGCTGTTGTTAGTGGGGTTCGGCGGGATCATCGGTATTCGCGTGGGCCTGACCCTGCTGCTCGGTGCCTTGCTGGCGTGGGGCGGATTGGCGCCGTGGCTGCTGGCGCAAGGCTTGGTGCGATTGCCGCACGGCAGCAGCGGTCCGCAGTTCGCTGCGTTGGTGGAGTGGTTGCTCTGGCCGGGGGTGAGCCTGATGGTCTGCTCGACCCTGGCCTCGTTGGCGATTCGCTTGTGGGCATTGCATCGGTCCACCAGGGCGGGCGGCGGGGCGATCTGGACGATACCCAAGCCTGGGCCTGCCGTCGGTTTCGTACTGTCGATCATCCTGGTGGTGAGCCTGCAAGTGCTGTTGTTCGGCATCAATCCGTGGATGGCCTTGTTGACCATTCCCTTGGCGATCTGCCTGGCGGCGGTGGCCGCCCGAGTGGTCGGCGCCACGGGCATTCCGCCGATCGGGGCCATCGGCCAATTGTCTCAGTTGAGTTTCGGCATCGTCGCGCCAGGGCAGGTGCCGATCAACCTGATGAGCGCCAACACCGCCGGTGGTTCGGCCGGGCAGTGCACCGATTTGATGAACGACTTCAAGGTAGGCCGGGCGATTGGCGCCACGCCGCGCAAGCAGTTGATTGCCCAGACCCTGGGGATTTTCGTCGGTAGCATCGTCGGGGTGTTGGCTTACCTGGCCCTGATCCCGGACCCGCAAACCATGCTGCTCACCGAAGAGTGGCCGGCCCCGGCAGTGGCTACCTGGAAGGCCGTGGCGCAAACCCTGACCCTGGGCCTGGATTCATTGTCAGCGAGCATCCGCTGGGCGATTTTCATCGGCGGCCTGGTCGGCTTGTTGTTGGGGATCCTCGACAGCCTGCTGCCGGCGCATCGGGCCCGCTACCTGCCAAGCACGGCGGCCTTGGGCCTGGCCTTTGTCTTGCCGGCCTCGGTGTCGCTGATGATGGCCCTTGGTGCGGTGCTGACGTGGCTGGTGAGCTGTCGCTGGCCGAGCCTTACGGAACGCTTTGCCATTACTGCTGCGGCGGGGTTGATTGCCGGGGAGAGCATTACCGGGGTTGGGGCGTCGTTGTGGCAGATGCTTGGGGATGGGTGAGATGAGTAACTATCGACGGTTGGTCTCGTCAATGCGATGGGCGCGCTTCATAGTGGTGTGTATATCCGTTTCTGCGGTAACGGCCACTTAGGGTTCCGCCCTGACGGCGGGTCACTTTCGAAAAGCCCGGAAGCCGGCCCAGTCGAAAGTGACCCGCTGTAAGAGCGGAGCCCTAAGCCGCCGTTACGCAAAAAACGGATATACACACCAAAGCAACTAAACACCGTGCTTTCTAAAAAAACAAAAAAACGGCACTTTCCATTTCTGAAAAGAAGCGCCGTTTTTCCTAAGTGAACAGCATTACAGTCGTGCCGGGACGTTCAACCCCCTCATGCAGTACGACCACCGAGCACTTCCGCCACCCAGTCGGCAATGTACTGGCCGGCATTGATACTGTTATCGAAACTCGAATGCTGCACGCCGCCCTCACGTTCGGTGAAGACTTTCAGCTCGCGCTTTGGACTGTTGACCAACTGCTCGAAGGTGCGGTGTGCCCACTTCAGCGGAATCTGCGAATCCTTTTCACCGTGGGTGACCAGGAATGGCACCTTGATGCGATCCAGGATGCCGTCCAGATGAACATTCTCGGCGATGGCCATGAACTCATCGGTGTCTTTGGCGCCCCATACCCAGGCCACATGCGACCAGTAATGCGGCACCGGAAAACTGCCTTCCTTTTCCAGGCGACGCTTCTGTACATCACGCCAGTCATGGTTGGCACCCCACACCACGCCGCAAGCGAAGCGCGGCTCAAAGGCGACAGCGCGCGGGCAGTAATAGCCGCCCAGTGACACACCTTCCAGGCCAATGCGTTTGGCGTCGACATCGTCGCGGGTTTCCAGCCAGTCGACCACGCGGCTGGCCCAATGCTCACTGTCGAAACGCGCCGTCAGGTGATGCAGGCGCAGTGCTTCGCCTGTTCCCGGCTGGTCGATGATCAACGACGACACGCCCCGTTTGGCCAGCCAGGCGGGCAGGCCGACGCGGTATTTCATTTCTTTGGTGGAGTCCAGTCCATTGACCTGTACCAGAATCGGCGCTGGGCCGTTGACGCCTTCGGCACGGACCAGCAGGCCGGAAATGTGTTTGCCTTCGTAAGGGATTTCAACGCGCTCGCAGTTTTCTCGTGCCAGTTCGATACCGCGTTGGAAGGTGTGCAGAAAGCGTTGGTACAGCTCCGTGCGGCCAGGAGCACCATGGGCCTGCAGGCGTTCGCAGCTCAGGTAGTAGGTCGCGGCGCGGTTGTATTTTTCACCGGCAGACAACATTCGACCCTTGCCTTCGTCTTCTTCAGCCAGGCCGCACAGCTTGTCGGCCATGTTCGCCCAGGTCTCACGGAAGGCCTTGCTACCGGCGGCGTCCGGTTGCTTGGCGGCCTCTTGCAGCGGCGCGCACATCTCTTCGATTTCGCCGATGCGGGCGCCCATTTCAATGGCCAGGTCGACGGAAAGATTCCACACGTAGTTGGTCGGGAAGTAGCGGAACATGATTGTTATTGTCCTTGTGCAAGCAACGGCAGGCGGCCAGGTCCGGCGCGGAAATGGCCAGGCCTGGCGGTTCGAAGCAGGCTAAGGGGAGGCCAATGGTTTGGCCAATCGCGAGTCGGGATGGGAGGTATTGCGAACGCTGATAGAGCGCACGGTCGCCATGGCGTAGGGGTTTTCTTCTGACCGTTCAAGCCGCAAATCCGGGTACCTATCATCGTACTTTGCGATTGCTCATAACGCAGGATGCGATTGGTGTCGTCGAGGTACGACTCATTAGAGTTGCTGCTACACCGCGCTATTGGTCGGAGTCCCGGGCGCGCACAACAACAAGAATAAGGTATCGGCAGATGAGTGAGTCCAAACCCGGCACAGCGATCAGCCTGGTCACCAAGGGCAGGCTGTTTTTCCACGACCGTGCGAGGAGTTGGACATGCCCGTACTGAGCCGTGTGTTTGGCAACCTATCGGTGGGGGCCAAGCTGTCGCTGGGTTTCGGCCTGGTGCTGCTGGTGACGTTGGCGGTGGCGGTCACTGCTTTTCGTTCCCTGAGTGTGCTGCAGCAGCGCGGTGAACAATCGCGTCAGGCGTCATCGATCCAGGCACTGATCCTGCGTGCGCGTATCGCCGAGAAGGCATTCGCCCTGGATCTTGCTCCGCAACGCCAGGACCAGGTCCGCGAGACGATCGGTACACTTAACCGGCAACTCGATGCTGAGCCCACCAATAGCGCAGTAGGCACGGCCGCTAGCACGTATCTGGAGCAGTTCCTCGGTTATGCCGATTCGTTGCGTCGAGCCCGGGAAGCGCGCCTGCGCATGCAGGCGCTGGCGCAGACGGCTGGCGACAGTTTTACCCTGCTGTTTCTCGATCAACTGGATGCGCTCAACACCCGGTTGGGGCAGGGGACACCGCCGGACAGCGATCAGATGGTGCGACTTGAGCAGACGGCTGCGTTGCGGGACAAGCTCGCCAAACTGCGTGACAGCGAGCTGTACTACTCGCTCGATGGCGAGGAGCGCTACCGCAGCGACTGGGAAATGAGCATGAGTGACCTGCTGGCCGCCATGCAGGCGCTCGATCTCGGTGAGCAGCAAGGCGAGTCGCTGCAGGAGGCAAACGCGGCCTTGGGCGACTACCGCAAGGCCTTCGTCGAGTTCGTCGACAGCCGTCGGCAAAGTGCGCAAAGCAGTGCGGCGATGAACGCGCAGACCGAGCAGGTAAGTCAGCTGCTGACCCAGGCCGATGAACAGCAAAGGCAGGCGGTGCTGGACGATAATCGTGATGCTGATCGCCAATTGGGTTTGATCACCGTCCTGGCGCTGGCCTTGGGCATTGGCGCCAGCCTGCTGATCCGTCAGTTGATTGTGCAGCCGTTGCGCCAGGCTGTGCAGTTGGTCCAGCGCGTGGCGGCGGGGGACTTGAGTGATCCGCCGTCAGACAGTGGTCGTCGTGATGAGTTGGGCCAACTGTTGGGAGCCGTGGGCAGCATGCTGGGCAGTCTGCATGGCTTGGTCGGGCGCATCGACCGTGGTGTCGGCTCGCTCAACGGTATGGCCGGCAGTCTGGCCGAAGTGACCCAGAGCAACAGCCGTGGTGTTGAGCGCCAACGCCAGGAAACCGAACTGGCCGCCACCGCCATGCAACAGATGGCCGCCACGGCGCAGGAGGTCGCCCGCAACGCGGGTGAGGCCAGCGCAGCGGTGGCGCATGCCGACCAACAAGCGCGTGAGGGCGACGAGCTGGTGCGCCAGGCGGGTGGCAAGATCGACCACCTGGCTGTGGAAATGAGTGGTTGTGCCGAGGCCATGCGGTCCTTGCTGGTGGAGAGCGCGGCGATTGGTGGTGTGCTCGATGTCATCAAGGCGGTGGCCGAGCAGACCAACCTGCTGGCGCTCAACGCCGCCATCGAGGCCGCGCGGGCCGGTGAGCACGGTCGTGGCTTCGCTGTGGTCGCCGATGAGGTGCGTGGCCTGGCACGACGCACACAGCGTTCGACCACGGAAATCGAAGGGCTGATCGTTCGTCTGAGCAGTGTTGCCCAACAAGCCGCCGAGCGCTTGCAAGGCAGCCATGTGCTGAGCGATGAAACGGTGGTGCTTGCCGCACAAGCCTCCCAGGCACTGGCGCGGATTACCCGGGCGGTGTCTCGCATCGAGCAGATGAACCAGCAGATTGCCGCGGCCGCCGAGCAGCAGAGTGTGGTGGCCGAGCAAGTCAGCCAGAGCATGACGCGGGTGCGCGAAGTGGCCGAGGGCAGTGCCAGGGAAAGCCTGCAACTGCAAGTCTCGACGGCCGACTTGCAACAGGTTGGCGGCGAGCTCAAGGCGGCTGTCGGGCACTTTCGTACCTGACCTCGCCTGCGAGTAATGGTCGCTACTACTGCTCCAGCTCGTTGATGATCTGACTGATTTTCGCCCGCAGCCAACGGTGCATCGGATCCCCCTCCATGGTCCGGTGCCAGAGCATGAACTCACGCATCACCGGGATTTTCACCGGTGGTTGCAGGATGCGCAGCGGCAGGTAGTTGGCGTAGAGCCTGGCCATGCGCTGGAGCATGGTAGCGACGCGTTGGGTGCCGACGATCAACTGCGGCAAGGTGTTGAAGTCGTGGGTCACCACTTCCATGCGACGGGTGAAACCGTACTGGCTCATCAGCCATTCTTCGACGCTTAACTGCCGGTTGCGGCCAAAAATCACCGAGACATGACCCATCTCGATGTACTGATCGAGGCTGATGCTGTCGCCCACTTGGGTGTTGCCGTCCCACACCACGCATACATGCTCTTCTTCGAACAGCAACTGCGATGGGTGGCCTTCGAGGAGGTAGCGCTCAGGCACGATCATCATGTCGGCCTCGCCGCGCATCAGCATTTCGGTGGACGTGTCGCCGGGGCCCAGCAGTTCGAAGGTGATATGCGGGGCCTCCAGGGAGATCTTCTGGATCACCCGGGCAAACAGGACGCTGATCAGATAGTCCGAAGTGATCAGGCGAAAATGGCGCTTGCTGGTGGCGGGGTCGAACACCGGTTTGGCGGTGATCGAGGACTGGATTGTCAGCAGGACCTGGCGCACGGGCGCTGCCAATTCACGGGCATAGGGCGTGGGCTGCATCTTGCGCCCGACCTGCGCCAGCAGTTCATCTTCGAAGTAGAGCCGCAGCCTGCCCAGTACGCCGCTGGTGGCGGATTGGGTCATGTGCAGGCGTTCGGCGGCGCGGGTGATGTTCTGCTCTTCCAGTAACACATCCAGCGCCACCAGGAGGTTGAGATCCAAGTGGTTAAAACGCATGGCGGTCTCGATTCTTGTATTTATTTTGTAAATACCTTCCGGCCTTCCTATCGCGGCGTCAAGTCCCGCGAGTGGGTGAATCAAACGATGACTGTTCGATTTTTCAGGCCATTTGCGCTGTGCAGCCAGGTATCGCGTTTGCCGATAGGTCGCATCCCGACAAGCGATTAGTCAGTGAGTTTGTCCCCCTTCAGTATCAGCCCACAGTCGGTTGGCGTGACGCTTGATCGACTCCAAGACCAGCCTCGGCAGCGCTTCGCCTGGCACGGCTCCCGTAAGCGGGGTGCTGGCCTGCGCTGAATAATTACAATGGAGTGGTAACTCAATGAACATCATTGGCCTTGATGCCTTGATTTTTGGCGTCGACGACATTCAAGCCTGTACCCATTGCCTGCGTGACTACGGCCTGCTGCCTGTCGATGTCGACAGCGAGGGCGGTCGTTTTGAAGCCCTCGACGGCACTGCCGTGATCATCCGTCGTGCGGACGATGCCAGTCTGCCGGCGGCCATCGGGCCTGCGCCTTCGATTCGTGAAACCGTTTACGGCGTGGCCAGCGCGGCTGATCTTGAGGCCATCGCCGATGAGCTGGGGCGTGATCGCCTGGTGACCCGCGGTGCCGATGGTTCCGTGCACGGTGTGGACGACATGGGCTTTGCCATTGGTTTCCAGATCAGTGTGCGGCGTGCGTACAGCGCGCCGGCGGACCTGACCAATGCACCGGGCCATGCCCCCCAGCGCCCGGTCAACCAGCCGGGCATCAACCCCGATATGCAGGCCCTGCCGCGCACCCTGTCCCACGTGGTGTATTTCGTGCCGGATGCGGCTAAGGCCGAGGCCTTTTACAAACGCCTGGGCTTCGTGACCACCGACACCTTTGTTGGCGCGGGTCCGTTCATGCGTCCCGCCGGTTCCGATGACCATCACTGTTTGTTCATGATCCAGACGCCGCCGCATATGAAGGGGTGCGAGCACTTTACCTTTCACATGGGCAGCGGTACGGAAGTGCTGTTGGCCGGGCGTCGCTTCGAGCAGCAAGGCTGGACCAGCTTCTGGGGGCCGGGCCGTCACCTCTTCGGTTCCAACTGGTTCTGGTACTTCAACAGCCCGCTGGGCTGCCACATCGAATACGACGCCGACATGGACAAGCACGATGACGCCTGGCAGGCGCGCCAGGCGCCGTTGTCGGCGGATAACTCGCAATTGTTCCTGTTCACTTCCCGGGAAAAATGGTTCCCGAGCGGCCCACCGCCCAAGCAGGCCTGAGTGCGTATTTCGTCCATGAGCCACGACGCGATTGTTCTCAGTCGATTGGATGAATTGGTCGAAGGGCAGGCCCGCGGGTTCGATCCTCTGGGTACAGGCAAGGACAGCGTGTTTGCCCTGCGCCATGACGGCGAGGTGCGCGTCTATCGCAACAGTTGCCCACACTTGGCGGTGCGCCTGGAGTATCGCAAGGACCGTTTTCTCAGCGTCGATGGCCGCCAGATTGTCTGTTACGCCCATGGTGCGCGGTTCCTTCCTGACACGGGTCTGTGCGTGTACGGCCCGTGCCTGGGGGAAAGCCTGAGTGCGCTGCAATGGCATGCAGAAGCCGATTGGCTGGTGCTCGAAGCGGGTCAGTTGGAGGCGTGTGAACCTTAGTTAACGTATCGCGGTTGCTGATACATCGTATCCCTACATGCGATTAGTCAAACGCCTGCTTTGCCGAGAAAGTGAACACAACGCGGTAGCGAATGCGTGCAGAAACAGCCGGCCGTGAAGCCTGGGAACGATCCGGCAGAACGCTTGCGTGAATAACAAGAATAAGAGTGAGACGAGCATGAACGCAGTGAAAAAGGTGCTTATCGTCGGTGGTGGTATCGGTGGCCTGTGTGCCGCAATCGCTTTGCGTCGCAAAGGCATCGTCGTCGACCTTGTCGAGCTCAAGACGCAGTGGACCGTCTACGGCGTTGGCATCATCCAGCAGAGTAACGTCGTGCGTGAGATGGCCAAGTTGGGTGTGCTGGAGGGCTACCTGGGCGCGGCCTACGCGTTCGAGGATCTGACCATCAATACCACGGCCGGTGAGCAGCTGGCGCGAATCCCCGGTCAGCGCCTGGCTGGACCCGAGTATCCGGCCAACGTTGGCATCTCGCGCCTGGCCCTGCATCAAGTCCTCAGCGAAACCACCATTGCCTTGGGCGCTTCGATTCGCCTGGGCTTGAGCGTCGAGACGCTGGAGCAGGTGGGCGAGGGCGTTGATGTGCTGTTCACCGATGGCAGTCGGGGTCGTTACGACCTGGTCGTGGGCGCCGATGGCCTGTACTCGAAAATGCGCGGCTTGCTGTTCGGCGACCAGTACCCGCCGCGCTTCACCGGCCAAGCGGTGTGGCGCTACAACTTCCCGCGTGCCGCCGGGATCGATCATCTGGCCACGTTCCAGGGACCCGCCGGTAATGCCGGGCTGGTGCCGCTGGGTCAGGACCAGATGTACCTGTTCATGACCTCCCACGAACCCGCCAATCCAAGGATGGAGCCTGCCACGCTGGCGACCCGGATGCGCCAGCGCCTGAGCGGCTTCACCGGGCTGATCGGCGAACTGCGCGAGCAAATAATCGACAGCGAACAGGTGGTCTACAAGCCGCTGGAGGTGGTGTTCGTCAGTGAGCCCTGGTACCGCGGCCGTGTCGTGTTGATCGGCGACGCGGTACACGCCACGACACCGCACCTGGGCCAGGGCGCCGGCATGGCCATTGAAGATGCCGTCGTGCTTGGCGAAGAGCTGGTCGCCGGCGGCAGCGTCGAACAGCAGCTCGAGCGCTTTATGGCGCGCCGTTATGAACGCTGCAAATTCATCAGCGAAAGCTCGGTGCTGGCCGGTGACAAGGAAATGGCCCACGACAGCAGCTTCGACCGGATCGGCCTGGTCAGGCGGATGCTTGAGCTCACGGCAGAGCCTATCTGAGACGCCGACAAAACCAAATTCGCTTCCCATGGATGTTTCATGCCTGTGCAGGCTTGGCCCGGTTGGACTGCGGGCGCGGTTTCACCAGAAGAGCTGACATACAACAACAATAAAGAGGGTTACTTCGATGGCTACTCGCAAGATCGCTGCGTCGCGGCGCGTCCCCTTCACCCTGACCCTTGCGGCCAGCCTCGGGCTTGGCGCCTCGGCAGCCCAGGCGTTTCAGATCGACACCGGCAATCCCGATCTCAGCTTGCGCTGGGACAACACGCTGAAGTACAGCGCGGCCTGGCGCCTGAAGGAGCCCAGCAGCAAGCTCAGCGAAGGGCAGACGGCGTTGAACCAGAACGACGGTGATCACAACTTCGGGAAGGGGTTGATCTCCAATCGCCTGGATATTCTTTCCGAGCTGGACATCGGCTTTCACAACTTCGGCGCTCGTCTGAGCGGTGCCGCCTGGTACGACACCGTCTACCAGGACCGCAACGATAACAACGACGCGGCCAGTGCCAACCAACGTTCGGTGGGTTTCAACGAGTTCACCAGTGATACCCGTCAACTGCACGGCGGTGACGGTGAACTGCTGGATGCCTTCGTCTACTGGAACGGTGAGCTGGCCGACCGTACCTTGTCGGTTCGCGCCGGGCGCCACGGCCTGATCTGGGGCGAGAGCCTGTTCTTCGGCGGCAACGGCATTGCCGGGGCCATGGCGCCGGTGGACGTGGTCAAGGCGCAATCGGTGCCCAATACCCAGTTCAAGGAAATCACCCGGCCGGTCAATCAACTCTCGACCGCCTACCAACTGACCGACGATGTGTCATTGGGCGCCTTCTACCAGCTGGAGTGGGAGGCCACCCGCCTGCCGGGCGCCGGCAGCTATTTCTCCACCAGCGATACCATCGGTGAAGGCAATGAACGGCTGATCACCGGCGGGCCGTTCCCGGATTTCCTTGGCGGGAATGCCAACAGCCCGGCAGCGTTTTTCCATGGCAAGGACAAGAAAGCCAGGAGCTCCGGCCAAGGCGGCCTGCAGCTCAAGTACAACACCGGGACGACGGATTACGGTCTGTACGCGCTCCAATATCACGAGAAAACCCCAACGCTGTACTTGAAGCCGAATGCCACCGGGCCGAACTTCAGTACCGGGCAAGTCGGCGAATATTCCTGGGTTTACCCGGAAGACATCCGCGTCCTGGGCGCCAGTTTCGCGACTTCCGTGGACGAGTACAGCTTTGCCGGTGAGGCATCCATGCGCTGGAACATGCCGCTGGTGTCCAACGCCCAGACCGTCCTGGCGGGTGTCGACGCGGACAACAACGATGACGCCTTGTACGCCGTTGGCCGGACGGCCCACGTCAACCTCAACGTCCTGGCGTCGCTGGGCCCTTCCTTCGTCGCCAATGAGGCCAGCCTGGTCGGGGAGATCGCTTGGAACCGCCTGCTGGCCGTGACCAGGAACCGCGCCGCCCTCGACCCTAACGCCACCGATGACGGCCTGGGCCTGAAGCTGGTGTACACGCCCACCTATCGCCAGTTTTTCCCGGGCGTCGATATCAGCGTGCCGCTGGGCATCAGCTACTTCCCCATGGGCAAGTCGGCGGTGATCAGCGGGTTTGGCCCCGATAGAGGAGGGGACATGAACATCGGCGTCTCCGCCACCTACCTGGACCAAGTGACGGTGGGGCTGACCTACACCCACTTCTACGGCCCCGAGGACACCAGCCTCAACGCCGCCAACCAATTCAATTACAAGCAGTCGTTGAAGGACCGGGACTACCTGGCTTTCTCCGTCAAGACCACGTTCTAAGAGGATTTGCGCATGACCATTCAGTTCACTCTAAAGGCCTTGTGCTTGACCCTGCTGGCCGCCGTCGCACCGATGACCCTGGCTGCCAGCGCCGAACAAGCGGCCGCGCTGGGCAAGACCCTGACGCCCTTCGGTGCCGAGAAAGCCGGCAATGCCGATGGCAGTATTCCGGCTTGGGATGGCGGCTACACCAAGGTCGATCCTGCCTATGTGCCGGGCGGCAAGCGCAGCGATCCGTTTGCCGCGGACAAACCCTTGTACAGCATTACTGCGCAGAACCTGGCCAAGTACGCCGACAAGCTCAGCGACGGCACGAAGGAGTTATTCAAGCGCTTCCCCGACACCTATCGCATCGATGTCTATCCGACCCGGCGCACGGCGGCCGCGCCACAGTGGGTCTATGACAACACATTCAAGAATGCCACCCGCGCCAAACTGGTCGACAGCAGCGCCGGCCTGATCCCCGACGGTGCCTACGGCGGGATCCCGTTTCCGATTCCACAGAACGGCACCGAAGCGATCTGGAACCATTTGCTGAACTGGCGCGGGACCTCGGTGGCGGGGCATTTCCGCCACTATCTGATGACTGCCGACGGCAACCAGGTGATGACCAGCGACGGCCTGTTGACCCAGGAAATGCCCTACTACTTCCAGGAGGGCGGCCCTGAAAATTACTCGGGCGACTACTGGCTGGTGCACTTCGTCAATCTTGGCCCGGCGATTCGTGCCGGCGAGCAGATCCTTGGGCGTGAAAACATCAACGGCGACAAATCCCAGGCTCATGTCTACCTGAGCGGCCAGCGCCGGGTGCGCACGCTGCCCAACGCTTGCTGTGATACGCCGACGCCTTCCACCGCCGGGGTCATGTCCTTCGATGAGCTGAGCGTGTGGGGCGGGCGCACGGACCGCTTCGACTGGAAGCTGGTTGGCAAGCAGGAGATCTATGTCCCCTACAACGCCAACAAGGTGCAGAACGCTGCCCAGCCGCAGGACCTTCTGGGCAAGCACCATCTGAACCCCGATTACGTGCGCTGGGAGTTGCACCGCGTCTGGGTGGTCGAGTCGACGGTGGCCGCCGGCAAGCGCCATCAGTTGCCCAAGGGCCGTTACTACCTCGACGAGGACACTTGGCAAGCCCTGCTCGGCGATCGTTGGGACGCCAGCGGTCAACTGGCCAAGACCCTCTGGTCGCTGCCTTCCGTGCTGCCCGACCTGCCAGGCCTGGTGCAACTGTCTTCCGGTTTCTACGACCTGACCTCTGGTGCGTGGTTTATCCAGAACCTCTATGCGGGGTTGCCGGATCAGTATCGCGCGGTTGATCGCTACAAGGCCTCGGAGTTCTCGCCGGCGGCGATGGCTGGGCGCGGCGTGCGTTAGACCTGAGCCGAGAGTGAGGGGCAGGCCTGTCGGGCTGCCCTTGGGATACGAGTGTTTGTCCGAGGTAGGTTATGAACAGAATCAGTCAGGCGAGCGCGTTGCTCCTGGCCCTGCATTTGCCCTTCGCCACGAGTGAGTGCCTGGCCGGCACGGCTGTCGTGGACGTGCCGCTGAATACCCCTGCCATGCAGGTATCGGCTGCGCAGAACGGCGTGTTGATTGGCCTGGCGCGTGCCGGTACACGTCTCGTTGCGGTGGGCGAGCGCGGCCTGGTGCTACTCTCCGACGACAACGGGCAAAGCTGGCGCCAGGCTTCGGTGCCGGTGTCGGTCAGCCTGACGGCGGTGCAGTTTGTCGATGCGCAACAGGGCTGGGCGGTCGGCCACGCAGGCGTGGTGCTGACGACGCATGATGGCGGCGAGCACTGGACGCTGCAGCTCGACGGCGTGCGCGTGGCACGGCTCGAACTGGATACCGCCAAGGCTGAGCAGGCCACGGCAGCCAACCCGGACGACGCCCTGGCACGGGTACAAAATGCCGAGCGTCTTGTTGCCGATGGGGCGGACAAACCCTTCCTGGCGCTCCAGTTCATCGATGCACATCGAGGGGTGGTTGTTGGGGCCTACGGCTTGGCGCTGCAGACCACCGATGGCGGTGCGACCTGGCAGTCATTGATGGGGCGCATCGCCAACCCGAACGGCTTGCACTTGTACGCCATCAGTGTTCAGGGACCGCGTTGGTTCCTGGCGGGCGAGCAGGGCTACCTGGCGCGCTCGGACGACGACGCGATGTCGTTCAGCCAGTTGGATAGCCCTTACGAAGGCAGTTTCTTCGCCCTGCAGAATCGTGCCGATGGCGCGCTGGTGGTTGCCGGCCTCAAGGGCAATGCCTTTGTCTCCCAGGACGCTGGTGCAAGTTTCCAGCGCCTGTCAGTTCCCGTACCCATCTCCTTCAACGACGCCACCCGTTTGGCCGACGGCCAACTGCTGCTGGTCAACCAGGGCGGCATGCTGTTTCGCAACAGCGAGCAGACCGGAGCGGCGCTGCTGCCACTGGGCAAACCCTTGGGCAAGCCTGTTTCAAGTGTGATCGAGGCCGCCGATGGCAGCCTGATCGTTGCCGGTTTCACCGGGCTGCAGCGTCTCGCGCAGCCAGCCACTGCCGCTTCGGAGTGAGGTTATGACGTCCCCTGGTAAGTTTTTCCAGTCCCCTACGAATGCGTTCGACGACTTTGATCCGCGTTCCGGCTCGGTGCTCGAACGAGCATTGTTCAACCATCGTCTGTGGGTGTTGCTGCTGTGCCTTGCGACCACGCTGGTGCTGGGTTGGCAGTCCAGCCGTGTCGAGCTCAATGCCAGTTTCGAAAAAATGATTCCCACCCATCATCCCTATATTGCCAACTACCTTGAGCACCAACAGGAGTTGAGCGGGCTGGGTAATGCCTTGCGCGTCGCCGTGGTGAACAAGCGGGGCGAGATCTATGACGCTGACTACCTCAAGACCTTGCAGGCATTGAGCGACAAGATCTACCTGCTGCCCGGTGTCGATCGCGCCTACATGAAGTCGCTCTGGACGCCCGCCACACGCTGGGTCGCGGTGACCGAAGCGGGCCTGGAGGGTGGGCCGGTTATTCCGGATAACTACGATGGCGGCGTTGCGAGCCTTGCGGCATTGCGGCGCAATGTGCAGCTGTCCAACGAAATCGGTCAGTTGGTAGCGTTTGACCAGGCTTCGAGCATCATCCAGGTACCGCTGCTGCAGCGAACCCCCGATGGCCGACCGTTGGACTACACCCAGCTATCGCAACAACTGGAGTCGTTGCGCAACCAATATCAGAGCGACAACATCGACATCCGTATCACCGGTTTCGCCAAGAAAGTCGGTGACCTGATTGCTGGCCTGCGGCAGATCCTGATCTTCTTCGCCGTGGCGATCCTGATCACCACCGTGGTGCTTTATTGGTACACCCGCTGCATTCGCAGCACCCTGTTGGTGGTGTTCTGCTCATTGGTGGCGGTGGTCTGGCAGCTCGGTCTGCTGCCGCTGCTGAACTATCAACTGGATCCCTACTCGGTGCTGGTACCGTTCCTGGTGTTTGCCATTGGCATGAGCCATGGGGCGCAGAAGATGAACGGCATCATGCAGGACATCGGGCGGGGCATGCACCGGGTCGTCGCCGCACGCTTTACCTTCCGCCGCCTGTTCCTTGCCGGTCTTACCGCACTGCTGTGTGATGCGGTCGGTTTCGCGGTGCTGATGATCATCAAGATCCAGGTGATCCAGGACCTGGCGATGATCGCCAGCATTGGTGTGGCGGTGTTGATCTTCACCAACTTGATCCTGCTGCCGATATTGCTTTCCTATCTTGGGGTCAGCGGCCGCGCGGCGCAACTGAGCCTGAAAAGCGAGCACGCCGAACAAGCGGGCCAGCATCGCCACGGGTTCTGGCGCTTCCTCGACCTGTTCACCCAGCGCCGGTGGGCGGCGTTGTGCATTGCCCTGAGCCTGGCGTTGGCGACGCTCGGTTTCATCGTCAGCCTGCAATTGAAAGTCGGTGACCTGGATGCGGGCGCGCCGGAGCTGCGGGCCGACTCTCGCTACAACCAGGATGATGCATTCCTGACCCGGCATTACGGCGCCAGCAGCGACCTGTTCGCGGTCATGATCAAGACCCCCGCCAGCGCCTGTTCGCGTTATGACATCCTGAACAAGGTCGATGCCCTCGACTGGCAGTTGCGCACCTTGCCAGGAGTGGATTCGACCAATTCCCTGGCGTTGCTTAACCGCCGCATGCTGGTGGGCCTCAGCGAAGGCAGCCCGAAATGGTATGAGCTGCAGAACAACCAGGCGATGCTCAACATGGTCACCGCCGGAGCACCGCGCGGGTTGTACAACGAAGACTGCAGCCTGCTGACGCTGTACGTCTACCTCTCCGACCACAAGGCGCAAACCCTGACCCGCTTGGTGGATCACGTCGAACAATTCGCCGCCACGAACAACACCGATGAAGTCCAGTTCCTACTGGCCGCTGGCAATGCCGGGATCGAGGCGGCGACCAACATCGTCGTCAAACAGGCCAACCGCGAAATGCTGTTCTGGGTCTATGGCGCCGTAATCCTGCTCTGCCTGATCACCTTCCGTTCCTGGCGCGCCACGATTTGCGCGGTGATTCCGCTGATGCTCACCTCGATCCTCTGTGAAGCGCTGATGGTCTGGCTGAATATCGGCGTCAAGGTCGCGACCCTGCCGGTGATCGCCCTCGGCGTGGGCATCGGCGTCGACTACGCGCTGTATGTGATGAGCATCCTGCTCGGCCATATGCGTCAGGGCACCAGCTTGTCGGAGGCGTATTACCGGGCGCTGCTGTCCACCGGCAAGGTGGTGATGCTGACCGGTGTGACCCTGGCGATCGGCGTGGCCACCTGGATGTTTTCGCCGATCAAGTTCCAGGCCGACATGGGCGTGCTGCTGGCCTTCATGTTCGTCTGGAACATGGTCGGTGCTCTGGTCCTGTTGCCGGCCCTGGCGCACTTCCTGTTGCCGAGCAAACGTGTCAGCACGGGGCAGGCCGAAGCCAGACCCAACCCCCCGACGAGCCTGCCGCTGATGCCGGCCGTAGCCGAGGAGGGGACCTGCGTGAAGCATTCGCTGCGCCTGACTTCGAAGCACGATCAAACGACAACAACGGCCGCTAATCCGGTCGCGTCATAACAACAAGAAAGGAAGTAACCATGCCTCGTGTCTATTTGTCCCAGCAGTCCCTATGGCTTGATTTCATAGCCGGCCTGAGCGCCTTCGGCATGGCGTTCTGCGCGACTCAACCACTGGAGGTGCGCGATGAACATTGAACGCCAGGCGCGGCTGCCGCAATCCTTGTTGCTGTTGCTTGGCAGTTGCCTGCCGGTGCTCGGTGCGGTTCTGCTGGCCCCCATCCTGCCGCGCATGCAGGAGCACTTCGCCGAAACGCCGGGTGTGGCGGTGCTGGTGCCCATCGCCCTGACGCTGCCGGCGTTGATGATTGCGCTGTTGGCACCCGTGGCCGGGATCATCGCCGATCGGCTCGGGCGCAAGCCGTTGCTGATCGGTGCGATGTTTCTCTATACCGTCTGTGGCGTGCTGCCGCTATGGCTGGAGTCGCTAGAGGTCATTGTGATCAGCCGCGCCGGCATCGGGGTGGCCGAGGCGGCGATCATGACCTGCTGCACCACGATGATGGGTGACTACTACAGCGGCGCGCGGCGTGAACGCATGTTTGCCCTGCAAATGGTCGCGACGTCGTTGTCGGCGGCGATTTTCATTGCCGTCGGTGGCGTGCTCGGCGAGCACGGCTGGCGCACCCCGTTTGCCCTGTATGGGTTGGGGCTGGTGTTCCTGCCGCTGATGGCCTGGTTGCTCTGGGAACCGCGTGGGCATGCGGCCATCGAGAAGAAACCGATGAGCAGGGCATTTCCCTGGCGCACCTTGGCACCGTTGTATGGCTTGTCTTTCCTGGCGGGCTTGAGCCTGTTCATCGTGCCGGTACAAGTCGGTTATCTGCTCAACCTGTTGCACGTCGTAGGGTCTCAGCAGATCGGCATGACCATGGGCGCCAGTCAATTCGGCGTGCTGGTCGGCGCCCTGAGTTTCCGTCTGTTGCGTGGTGTCCCTGCACACCGGCAGATGCTCCTGGCTTTCGTCGCGGCCGGGATTGGTGGCGGGCTGCTGGCGGTAGCCGACAGTCACGGGCTGGTGGTGATCGCCGTCCTGATCAACGGCCTGGGCATCGGCCTGATGATGCCGACCCTGCTCACCTGGATCATGAGCCAGGTCGACTTCCAGCAGCGCGGCCGCGCGGCCGGCGGCTTCACGGCGATGTTCTTCGCCGGTGAGTTCGCCAGCCCGCTGGTGGTGCTGGCGATCACCGGCGGGGTAATCGGCGCCTTGCCAGCCGCATTGGGCATCGTCGCGGGCGTTCAACTGGTGGTAGCCCTGGCCTGTCTTCGGTTGCGGGGCAGCGGGGCTGCTTTTCCCACTGCGGTTGCTGCAGACCCTGAGCACTGACCTGCCCATTCGACGTTTCATCAAAATAAGAACAACGAGGAGAACATCATGAGTTATTTGCTCAACACCTGGTACATCGCTGGATGGGCAGACGAGCTGGCGCAAGGTGGCATGCTGGGCAGAACCATCGTCGAGCAACCCATCGTGTTCTTTCGCAATAGCCAGGGTGTGATCCAGGCGCTCGCCGATCGTTGCCCGCACCGTTTTGCCCCGCTGCACATGGGCAAGATTGTCGGCGACAGCGTCCAGTGCCCGTACCACGGTCTGCGTTTCGATGGCAGCGGCCAATGCACGCACAATCCCCATGGCGATGGGGGTATCCCCAAGGCTGCCTGTGTTCGTGCGTTCGCGGTCGCCGAGCGCCATGGCGCGATCTGGGTCTGGCCTGGCGATTCGAGCCTGGCCAACGATGCGCTGATTCCTGATTTTTCCTTCCTCGACCAGGCGCCAACCCACGCCAAGGGGCATGGGTATCTGCCTACGCGCGCGCACTACGAACTGCTGTCCGACAACATCATGGACCTGAGTCACGTTGATTTCCTGCACCCCGATACGCTCGGTGGCGGGGCGTTGTCACGCACCCGCGCCACCATCGAGGAGTTGCCCAACGATCGCGTACGCATCAGTTGGTGGGCGCCGGACGATGTGCCGCCACCGGCTTTCAGCGCTCACCTTGAAGACCCGACCCGGGCAGACGTCTGGGCTGAAGTCATCTGGCACGCACCTGGCCTGATGCTGCTCGGCAGTGGCGCCACGCCTCCAGGGCGTCCCAGGGAAGAGGGGCCCGTGACATGGAACCTGCATCTGATGACGCCGCAGGACGCGACCAACACCCATTACTTCTTTGCCAACACGCGCAGTTTCGAGCAGGACAATGCGCAGTTGAATGCCTTCGTCCAGGACATGTTGATCGGTATTTTTGCCGGTGAAGACAAACCCATGGTCGAGGCCCAGCAGCGCCAGATTGGCGAGGTCGACCTGCTGGGTCTTAACCCTGTGTTGCTGCCAGTCGATGCCGGGGCCGTGCGCTGTCGACGGGTGCTACGTCGATTGATTGAAGCCGAGCGCGCGACGACGCACGCCAGCCCGTCGTCAAGCTTTGAAAAAGAGGAATCGCGATGAGCTTTCTCCGCAACGTCTGGTACGCAGCCGCCTGGGGCACCGAGGTCAAGGCCGGGGAGCTGTTCCAACGGACCCTGCTCAATGAGCCCGTGGTGTTTTTTCGCGACACCCAAGGTAACGCCCAAGCCATTGCCGATCGCTGCCCCCACCGTTTCGCGCCCCTGGGCATGGGAATCCTCAAAGGCGATGCGGTGCGTTGTCCGTACCACGGCCTGGAATTCGATGGCAGTGGCGCCTGTGTGCATAACCCCCACGGAGATGGTGCAATTCCCAAGGCGGCAAAGGTCAAGGCCTACCCGCTGGTTGAACGCTACAGCCTGCTGTGGATCTGGATGGGTGATCCACACTTGGCCGATGCGACGCTGATTCCGGATTTCAATTGCATGGATGAAGACCATTGGTATGTCGGCAAACGCTACCTGCACGCGAGAGCCAACTATGTGCTGGAAACCGACAACATCATGGACCTGAGTCATATCGAGTTCCTGCATCCGTCTACGTTGGGTGGCGATGGCGTCAAGGGTGCATTGACTAGCGTGCAAGAGGAGGGCAACACCGTTTGGTCCAACCGCCAGACGGTTGCGGAAATCATGCCAGAGTTCCTCTACACCGCCTGGAACATTCCCCAGGGTACGCCGGTGGACCGTTGGATCGATGTGCGTTGGGATGCGCCTGCGAACATGTTGCTGTTTTCCGGTGCAGTGGCGACCGGTCTCCCCAGGGATAAGGGCGTTTCCACACCGATTCCGCACCTCTTCACCCCGGAGACCGAGACCACGACTCACTATTGGTTCTCAGTCTGTTTTCCCAAGGCAATGGGCGAATTCGCCGAGCGATTCGCTGACGAACAAGCGGCCGCGATCAACCGGCCCTTTACCGATGAAGACTTGCCAATGCTCGAGGCTCAGCAACGCATGATGGGCGATGCTTCGTTCTGGGACTTGAAACCGGTCCTGCTGATCGGTGATGCAGGCGCCATCCGCGCGCGGCGTGTACTCGATCGGATGATTGCTGCCGAGCAGCCTGCGGGTGCCAAGTGATGATTGAAGTCATCGTCACCCGCAAGCGTCGCGAAGCCGAAGGCATCTACAGTTTCGAACTGGCCCCGGTCGACGATTCCATGTTGCCTGCCTTCAGCGCCGGCTCGCATATCGACGTGTATCTGCCCAATGGCCTGGTGCGCCAGTACTCGCTGTGCAATCACCCGGAAGAACGCCACCGCTACCTGCTGGGGGTGTTGCTCGACCCAGCGTCTCGCGGCGGTTCACAGGTCATGCACGAGCAGGTGCATGAAGGTAGTCGCCTGCGCATCAGCGAGCCACGCAACCTGTTCCCGCTTGAGCATGGCGCGGGGCACAGCGTGCTGTTCGCGGGCGGTATCGGCATCACGCCGATCCTCTGCATGGCCGAGCGCCTGGCGCGGATCGGCGCGCCTTTCGAGCTGCACTACTGCGGTCGCTCGGCCGGGCGCATGGCCTTTATCGAGTACATCCGCCATTCGGCGTTTGCCAATTGCGTGCACGTTCATGTGGACGATGGTGAGGATGCCCAGCGTCTGGACAGCGTTCGGGTCTTGTCCGCGCCGGCGAGTGACCGTCACCTGTATGTCTGTGGCCCTAACGGTTTCATGGAGCACGTGCTTGGCACGGCGCGCGCGCAGGGCTGGGCCGAGGCGCAATTGCACCGTGAGTACTTCAGCGCTGCCGCTGCTCCGATGGGTGAGGCGGACGGCTTCGAGGTGCAACTGGCCAGCACCGGACAGTGTTTCCAGGTGCCGGCCGCGCTCAGCGTTGCCCAGGTGCTGCAGGAGGCGGGTATCGATATTCCGTTGTCCTGCGAGCAGGGCATCTGTGGCACCTGCCTCACGCGCGTGCTGGAAGGTGAGCCGGACCATCGCGACATGTTCTTGACCGATGCCGAGCGAGCCCGCAACGACCAGTTCACGCCGTGTTGCTCGCGTGCCAGGAGCGCGCGGCTGGTGCTCGATCTTTAAGGTTTTTCCATGAATCCATTTTTATCTGCTGCTGTGCTTCGCCAATTGATTGAGGAGTCGAACATGCAACAACTTCCTGGTTTCAAACGCGTGGTCACCGGGCACGATGCCCAGGGCCAGGCGGTGGTCGCGCTCAGCGGCCCGACGCCCAACAGCTTCGCGCTCAAGGCCGTACCCGGCACGGTCTTCCATGAGATCTGGAGCAGTGGCGCCAGCCCGGCCGTGCTGGATAACGGCGACGACCCCACCCGCAAGCCGCTTCAATTGAGTCCGGCACCCCTGGGCAGTGTCATCCGCGTGGTGGATATCCCGCCTGACAGCATGCAGAACCAAATCAGCGCCGAGGAGGCCGCGGCGGCCTTCGCCGAAATTGGCCAGGCCCATGCCGGCACGGGGCAGGCGGATTCAAAGCACAAGCTGATGCACCGCACCGAAACCCTCGATTACGGCGTGGTCACCGAGGGTGAAGTCTGGCTGGTGCTCGATGGCGAGGAGGTGCATCTCAAACGCGGTGACATCGTCGTGCAGCGCGGCACCAACCACGCCTGGAGCAATCGCACCGAGCAGATGGCCCGCATGCTCTTCGTGCTGCTCGATGGCCGCTTCGCCCCCGAGCTGCAAGGAGAACCGGCATGAAGCTCAGTACTCTCAAGAATCACAGCCGTGACGGTTGCCTGCTGGTGGTGTCTCGCGACCTGGCCTGGGCGGTGGATGCCAGCGATATTGCCGCGACGCTGCAGGATGCCATTGAGCAATGGCCGAGCGTCGTAACCGATTTGCGCGCGCGGTATGAAGCCTTGAATGAAGGCACGCTGACCGGTGCCTTCGCCTTTGATCCGCAGCAAGCCGCCGCCCCCTTGCCGCGTGCCTGGCAGTGGCTGGACGCCTCGTCTTTCCTCAGTCATGGCGAGCGGATGCAGAAGGCGTTTGCGCTTGATCCGATCGAAGGCGTTGAACACACCCCGCTGATGTACCAGGGTTGCGGCGATGATTTCCTGGGCCCCCACGACGACATCGTTCTACCGAGTGAGGCCCACGGCATCGACTTTGAAGGCGAGTACGCGGTGTTGGTCGATGACGTGCCCATGGGCTGCTCGGCAGAACAGGCCGCCAGTCATATTCGACTCATTCTGCAAGTCAACGATATCAGCCTGCGTGCGCTCGCCCCCCGTGAAATGAAGACTGGCTTCGGTTTTATCCAAGCCAAGTCCTCATCCAGCTTTGCCCCGGTGGCGGTCACCCCCGACGAGTTGGGCGAGGCCTGGCGCGATGGGCGTGTGCACTTGCCGCTGAAGGTTGAATGGAATGGCAAGTGGTTTGGCCATGCCCATGGCGGCGCCATGCATTTCGGTTTTCATCAGTTGATTGCCCATGCGGCGCTGACCCGGCGCCTCAGGGCGGGCTGCCTGATCGGCTCCGGCACCGTCTCCAATGCCGACCCCACGGTTGGCGCTGCCTGCATCGCCGAACGTCGTGCCGTCGAGATGATCGAGCGAGGCGCGCCACAGACACCTTTCATGCGCTTCGGTGATCGCGTGCACATGGAAGTCTTCGACCAGCAAGGGCAATCGGTGTTCGGGGCGATAGACCAGTGTGTCGTGTGTGGAGGCCTCCCATGCGCGTGATGATTACCGGGGCCAATGGTTTTGTAGGCCGGGCGCTGGTGAAACGATTGCTCGAAACCAATGAGTTACTAGGCCGGACGATCAGTACGTTGATCCTGCTGGATAAAGAGCTGGTGGGCTTTGCAGACGATAAGCGCCTGCGCCGGCATTGCGGCAGTGTGACCGACGCCGCGTTATTGCGCCGCGCGTTGGCCGATGGCGTTGATGTGGTTTTTCACTTGGTCAGCGTCCCGGGTGGCGCGGCCGAGCAGCACTATTCGCTGGGCTATCAGGTCAACCTGTTGGCAAGCCTGGAATTGCTTGACCAGTTGCGCGAACAGCCGGGCCGGCCGGTGCTGGTGTATGCCAGCAGCGTGGCGGTGTACGGCGGCGACCTGCCGGCCCGCATGGATGAGCGTGCGGTGCCGAGCCCGCAGTTGAGTTACGGCGCGCACAAGGTGATGGTGGAAATGGCGCTCAACGACCTTGCCCGACGAGGCGAGGTGGACGGTCGTGCCGTGCGCCTGCCCGGCATTGTCGCGCGTCCACGTGAACCCAATGGACTGCGCTCGGCGTTCATGAGCGACCTGCTGCACGCCTTCGCGCAAGGCCAGCCATATTGCTGCCCGGTCTCACCGCTGGCGCAGGCATGGTGGATGTCCGTGCGGTGTTGCGTGGATAACCTGCTACGGGCCGCCGAACTGCCGGCTGCCGAGCTCGGTGAGTCACGCGTTTGGCAACTGCCGCTGTTGCACCTGTCCATTGCCCAGGTCATCGATGCCTTGGCCGCGGCCTATGGCCAGGAACGCCGCGCATTGATCAGCTTCGCACCGGATGCCGGGCTGCAAGCGTTGTTCGGCAATTTTCCGGCGATGAAAACCCCTCTGGCCCGCGCCCTTGGCTTTCGCCATGACGGCTCGGCAGCCGCCTTGATACGTAACAGTTTGAACACGGCTACCCCGACGCGTCGTGCGCGTGGGCGGGTGGCGCTTGGAGTGAGCGAAAATGCAATCAACTAGACGCCGCCTCGTGGACCTGTCCGTCACCCTGGACAACAACCCTTACACCGATCCACCGCCGTTGCTGCCGAAAATCGACTACATGGACCATCAGCAAGGCTGGCCGGAGATGGCCGCGATGTTTCCCGGCCTGTCCAAGGCGCAACTGCCCGGCGACGAGTCCTGGGCGGCCGAGCGCCTGCAGATCACGACGCACAGTGGTACGCACATGGACGCCCCTTGGCACTACGCCTCGACCACGGACGGTGGCAAGCCGGCTTTCGGCATCGACGAACTGCCGCTGGACTGGTGCCTGCAGCCGGGTGTGAAGCTGGACTTTCGTCATTTGCCGGATGGCCATGTGGTCAGCGCCGCCGAGGTGCGGGCTGAGCTGGCGCGCATCGAACACGTCCTCCAGCCGTTGGACATTGTCCTGGTCAACACCCGCGCCGGGGCGCTGTTTGGCCAGCCTGGGTATCTGGATGCCGGGGTTGGCATCGGCCGCGAGGCCACGTTGTATCTGCTCGAGCGCGGCGTGCGGGTGGTCGGCACCGATGCCTGGAGCTGGGATGCGCCGTTCAAGTACACGCGCGAACGTTTCGCGGCCACGGGCGATGCTTCGATCATCTGGGAAGGGCACAAGGCCGGACGTGACATCGGCTACGGCCAGATGGAGAAACTGGCCAACCTGGAATGCCTGCCGGCCCATGGTTTCCAGGTGTCCTGTTTCCCCTACAAGATCAGGCACGCTTCGGCTGGTTTCGTCCGTGCCGTAGCGATTTTCGAGGAATGAGCGTGACTGCGGACGCTGCTTTGACGATTGTCGATCCTCGATGGACATTGTTTGTGCGGGTCGCGGCAGCTGGAAGTCTCAGTAAAGCGGCTGTTTTACTGGATATGCCGCAGTCCATGGTCAGTCGAAACATTGCTCAGCTCGAATCGCAATGTGGCGAGCGGCTGTTTCATCGTACTGGCCGTGGAGTGCTCCTGACTGAGTTTGGGGAGCAGTTGCTGCCTTGCGTATCGAGTCTTATCGCGGACGCCGAAGGCCTGGCCGATGACATTCGTACCCGGCGTGGAAAGCCGGTGGGGGAGGTGGTCGTAGGGATGCTGCCTTCGGCGGTCCGGCGGTTTGCCGGTACGCTTTTCGCGGCGGTACAAGCACAGATGCCGGGTGTGAGATTGCACCTGATCGAGGGCGCGAGTGCGCAACTCGAAGAGCAGTTGCAGGATGGTCGTCTGGATATGGCGCTGGTTCTGCGCGAGAACGAAGCCAGCATCGGCGAGGCGTATCTACTGGCCAGGCTGGCGCTGCATTTGATAGGGCCAGCCAGTGATCCGCTCCTTGCCGAGCGAGACATTGCGTTAAAGCGGCTATCGGGATTGCCACTGGTAGTCCCGGGGCGTCCCCATCTGTTAAGGGCCAGGCTCGATCATCTGGCCGCCGAACAGTGTGTGGAGTTGTGTGTTGCCGTGGAAGCCGACTCCGTCCAGCTCCAGTACGAAGTCGTCGCGGCTGGCGGAGGTTATGCGATTGCCTCTGTGCTGCCGGGCTCGCTGGATCAACGACTGATTTCATCGCGCATTATCGAGCCCGTGCTGGAGCGCTTTGTCGTGCTGGTCGAGTCGCCCCGTCGCCCCTTGACCCGTGCTTCCCGGGAAGTGCGACGGCTGATTTGCAATCTGTCCATGCCATCGATTTGAGCGATAGCTGCTTTCGATCCCAAGCAGTATCCGGTGGGGTGCGCGCCTCGTAGGGTGTCAGTCAATCAATGATTGATACCCGATTGCGAGGTTAGCGATATGCATCATACCCAAGAGTCCCAAGTCATTACTCCGACGCTTTTTCTCAGCGACGCCGATGTTGCCTCGCTTGCCGACTGGAGCACAGCCGTTGCCGCGCTCGCGCAGGCGTATGCCTGCCCTACGACGGATGCCATGGTGCCGCCTCGTTCCATGGCCCGCGGCGACGGTATCTGGCTACGCAGTTTGACTGCTGTACCTCCCGCTGGCGGCCAAATGGGCTGCAAGTTGATCGCGGCGTCCATGCGGGCGCGCTGCGCCAGCTACCTGATCGCATTGTTCGACCAGCAAACCATGGCGCTCAGTGCCCTGATCGACGGCAATCGGGTGACGGGGTTGCGCACCGCTGCAACCGCTGCGCTGGCGGTCGATCTATTGGCGCCTCAACGAGCGCTGCGGGTGGGCGTGATTGGTGCCGGGTTTGAAGCGCGTGGCGCGCTTGACTGCCTCAAGGCCGTGCGCGATGTCGCCCGTGTCAGGGTGTTCAGCCCAACGCCCGCGAGTCGCGAGCGCTTTGCCGAAAGCTTCAGGCCGGGGCTGGATATCCAAGCGGTGAACACTGCGCAAGAAGCCGTGCAGGACTGCGACGTGGTGATTTGTGCCGCACGCAGCCGTGACGAGTCTCCGGTGTTGCAAGGGGCATGGCTTTGTGCCGGCGTGACGGTCGTATCGTTGGGTTCCACCTTGCCTGAGCAACGGGAGGTTGACCCGGTCACGATGGAGCGAGCCGTCTGCATCGTCGCGGATATGCCGCAAGAGGTACTTCACGATACCGGCGACGCCATTGCTGCGATCAGCGCCGGTGTTTATGTCGCCGACAAACTGGTCGCGCTGTCGGATCTGGTCGCGGGTCGCGTCAATCCGCGCCAGAAAGAAAGCGACATCGTTCTCTACAAATCGGTTGGCTCGGCGCTGCAGGATGTCGTCATCGCACAAGCGTTGTACGAGCGCGCCAGGCAACAAGGCCTCGGCATCGAGCTGCCTGCCAGCATTGTCCCTGTCTCGAAATAACCCCTCCACTGTTCGAAGGAAAATCATCATGGCCACTTACAAGAAAGCTGATGCCCGCGCCTGGGCCCGTGAATACCTGGTGGGCTGCTCGGCTGTCACCATCCCCAGCTTCAGTGCTGATCTGAAGCGCCTCAATGAGCGTGGCATCCGCCACGACATCGAGCACACGGTTGGCCTGGGTTACAGCAGCACGTTGCTCTGCAGCGAGCTGACGATCTCTGCCCAGGAAAACGCTCAATTCACCGCCTGGGCTCGTGAGTCGGGGAAAAACCTGATCCTGTTCTTCCACGCGGCCTTTGGCACGCTTGCCGAGAATGTCGAGGCGGTGAAGCTCGCCGAGAATGCCGGTGCGGACATCGTCCTGCTTTCCTATCCACCACAGTTCTGGCCGACCAGCGAGCAGGAAATCTACGACTACACCAAGGCATTCTGCGACGCGACGGACCTTGCCGTCATGCTCTTCCCGATTCCGCTCTGGGGCTTTGAGCGCGTGCATCCGGCGGGTATGTCGTTGGAGTTGGTCCGTCGCCTTCTGGCCGATTGCCCGAATATCGCGGCCATCAAGTCCGAGCAAGGGTTCCCGTTGCCAGCGGGCATTTGCGAGATGTACTACCACTTCCGTGATCAGGTGGTGATCAGTTGCCCGATTGAAGGTGACGCAATCCCGTTGATGAGCCTGATGAAACTACAGTTTTCCGGCACCAGCAACACCGCCTGGATGAGCGACTATTACCCGAAAGCTTTCGAACTGGCCCGCACGGGCCGCTTCGAAGAAGCGATGGAGCTGTATTGGAAGGTCAACCCGGCACGCAGTGCCAATGGCGCCGCTGCGCAAAGCTATGCCGGCGGTACCGGGGTGCTCAATCGCACGATGTGGAAATACCAGGACTGGCTCGCCGGCTTCAACGGCGGCCCACTGCGTGCCCCGGCGATGCGCGTGCCGGATCGCCTCATGAAATCTTTGCGCCAAGGGTTGGTTGCGGCGGGCCTGCCGGTGACTTCGGATCCGGATAGCGCGTTCATGATCGGGCGTCACCCTTGCTGATTAAGAGGATTGCAAAGTGAAGCATTTACTTAAGGATCCGACGCTGTGGCGCACCGGTGCCTACATCGCCGGCGAGTGGTTGAACGAGACGCCGCACGGTCGGTACACGCTGCGTAATCCGGTGGATCAAGCGGTGCTGGCCGAGTTGCCACGCTGCCGCGAAACTGAAGTTCGGCACGCTATCGATACGGCGCATGCGGCCTTTGGTCCATGGCGACGCTTGACGGCTAAACGCCGCGGCGAGGTGTTGCGCCGTTGGTATGAGTTGATGGTTGAACATCGTGAGGACATCGCCACGCTGATTACCCTGGAGGAGGGCAAGCCGCTGGAGGAGGCGCGGGGTGAAGTCGATTACGCCGCGTCGTTTGTGCGCTGGTTTTCCGAAGAAGCCACACGGGTGCGCGGTGATTTGATTCCCGGCGTTAAGGACACGCAGCGCATTGTGGTACTGCGCGAACCCATCGGGGTTTGCGCCGCGATCACGCCCTGGAATTTCCCCGCTGCGATGATCACGCGCAAGGCAGCTCCGGCACTTGCGGCGGGCTGCGCGATGGTCGTGAAGCCGGCCAGCCAGACGCCCATGACCGCCCTGGCCCTCGCTGAACTTGCGCAGCGCGCGGGTGTGCCGGCTGGTGTGTTCAGTGTGATCACGGGGAATGACACCCGCGACATTGCCGGTGAACTCACGGCCAACCCGTTGGTGCGCAAACTCACCTTCACCGGGTCTACGGAAGTGGGCCGGTTGCTGTTGGCGCAAGCGGCGCAGACGGTCAAGAAATGCTCCATGGAGCTGGGCGGCAACGCGCCGTTCATTGTCTTCGACGATGCCGATCTTGATGCGGCAGCCGACGGGGTGATGTTGGCCAAGTTTCGCAATGGCGGGCAGTCCTGCATCGGCGCGAACCGGGTGCTGGTCCAGTCAGGGATCTATGACGCACTGGCCGAGCGCATCCTCGAGCGCATGGCACGCTTGACGGTGGGCAATGGCCTGGAGCCGGGAGTACAGGTCGGGCCGTTGATCGATGACGCGGCGGTACGAAAATCCCAGGCCCTTGTTGATGATGCGCTGGCGCAAGGTGCTCGACTGCTGTCCGGCGGCAAGCCTCATGCGCTGGGTGGGTGTTTCTTCCAGCCCACCTTGTTGGCTGATGTGACTCATGAAATGCGGGTCGCTCGCGAAGAGATCTTCGGCCCGGTCATGCCACTGGTGCGTTTCGACAGTGACGACGAAGCCATTGCGATGGCCAATGACAGCGAGTTTGGCTTGGCGGCGTATCTGTACAGCCGTGATGCGGCACGCATCTGGCGTAACGCCGCGCGCATCGAGTCGGGCATGGTGGGCATCAACTGTGGCTTGATTTCAAATGAAGTCGCACCCTTCGGCGGCGTGAAGCAGAGTGGTCTGGGGCGAGAGGGATCTCACCTTGGGATCGACGAATTCCTTGAAGTTAAATACCTCTGCTGGGATGGCTTGGAAAGCGTTTGAACTAACGTCGTGAAAGGCCGATGGATAGCGGTTCGCATGAGCCGCAGTTCGCCGGCCCTTTTTATTTGTTCTGCCGCAAAGGCAGGCATCCCGGTCAAGGCGCCCGGCTCATCTGCGAGACCCATCGCCGCCAGCGATACCTCGGATTGTGCAAAGCGATTTCAGCGCTGATATCCGATTCGATAGTCTCGTGGCTGATCCGGCATTTGCGTCGGCATTCCATGTTTCTGCGGCATTGACGCGATGACGCCGCAGCGCTTGTCGGTGCGCCATGCAATGTCTGCCCGAGTGAATAAGAATAATTAGGAGAGCGTGATGATTGCAGCAGTCAGTAAGGTCCTGGTGATCGGAGGAGGGTTCTCCGGTATGACCGCGGCTATCCAGCTCGCCCGTCAGGGCATCGAAGTGGACCTCGTCGAAATCGACCCTTTGTGGTGTCCTTTGGGAGCGGGAATTACGCTCAGTGGGCCCACGCTGCGAGCACTTGATACGGTTGGGATTCTGGAAAGGGTCGCTGGGGAAGGGTACCTGTCGACCAATTTCGACGTGTTTTCACCGGTGGGCGACCTGATCGTGCAATTGGCGCTTCGACCGCCGGTCAGCGATAAACCGATTCCCTGTGGTGGCGGTATCCTGCGCCCGGTGCTGGCTCGAATCTTTGCCGACAGGACGCGGGAAGTGGGTACCCGAGTACGCCTCGGCATCACCTATGACAGCGTCATCGAGCGTGACGATGGCGTTGAAGTGTCTTTCACCGACGGGACCACTGAACGCTATGATCTGGTCGTCGCCGCTGACGGTGTGCATTCGCGCACACGAAAGGACTTTTTCCCGGAAGCACCCTCGCCAAAACCCATTCATCAGAGCGTCTGGCGCGCGGTGCTGAAACGTCCGCCGGAAATCGTACGGCCCAGTCATTGGCTGGGGCGCACCAAGGTCGGCGTCAATCCGATTTCTGAAACGCATATGTACATGTTCCTCATGGAAAACCGCGAGTTTTCCGAGTGGATCGATCCGGCCAGTTGGCCAGGCGAAATGGCGCGTCTGCTGGGTGAGTTCCCCGCCCCGATCCTGCAAACGCTTGTGCCGCAACTGTTCGAACCGGGTGCCAATATCGACTACCGTCCGCTGGCCAATTTGTTGGTGCCGTTGCCTTGGCATAAGGGCCGCGTTGTGATGATCGGGGACACGGTGCATGCCACCACACCCCATCTGGCGTCCGGGGCCGGGATTGGCATCGAGAGTGCCATCGTGCTTGCTGAAGAACTGTTCGCCGACAGCGATCTACAGGCTGCCCTGAGCCGGTTCGAAGCGCGGCGTTGGGAGCGTTGCCAACTGGTGGTCGAGAACTCTGCACGGCTGTGCGAGATAGAAAAAAGTGCGGGTGACAAGGATGAGCATGCCCAGATCATGCGAGAGTCCACTGCTACGTTGGCTGAACCTATCTGAGTGATTCAGTCCCTTCGGCTGGATGCCCTTGAATCACTTCAGCATCCAGTTCGAAGAGGGGCAGTGGACTTGATGCAGTTAATTAACTCATTAAATGTTTACTGGCCCAGATCGAAAATGATGACCTCCTTGACGTATACGAAAAAAGATTCCGACGGTAGCAAGACCCCTACGTCAGACAGCTGCTGGAACAGTGCTCGCTGATACTGACGAAAAACAGAAAGATCGGCTTCATTTTCAAACCACAGGCTGGAGGTGCCTTCGTATACCGCGATGTCTGGCCCGAAATAGGATGTCACTTGGTCACCCTCGGGGAGGTATCTGGAGCGAGTGTGCCGACGAAGCGCTTTTTGGAAGTCCGGGTATTGATTGGCAACCGTGTCGTGAGCTGATTCCCAGGCGGTGAAAAAGGCCTCCAGTTGCACCGTTGGGTTCTTTTTCAGGAAGACGATCGCCTTCCATTTGGAGGGGGCGGCACCGGCATTGGATATCTCGACTTCATCCATCAACTGAGCGGCCTGTTTTGACAGGTCGGCGAAGTTTTTTGCATCAGGCCCAACAGTTTGTTGGGTATAGGGATCGCTGAAGGTGTGAATCAAACCTGACATATCATCAAAAAATAATTCCGTGACGGAGTCCCGGTGAAATGTTTGTGTGTAGACGTTATCGGAGTCAACGCCAAACGCCGAGTCGATGACATGATTTTGCACGTATCGTTTGACGCCCAAGGGTTTAGCCCGGGCGATTTCTCCATGCTGGTGTTCTATATAGTTCAAGAACTCAGCATGCGTCATGCCGGGTTTGCGGCGTACGGCAGCTAGCATTTTAATCATGAGGGCACTCGCGTCTGGTTGGGGTTGATGACATTGGTCTTATCGTTCTAAACATTGAATGCACTTTTGCAGGCGGTATTCATCGTGGTGATGTTTTAGAAACAAGATAAGACCAACGTTGTCCTCCAAACCAATCAGGGTTTCTGCTAGCAGGTATCACGTAAGAACATGCTTGATGCGTCTTTACCTGGCTGAGGCCTCTGCCAATGCTGTGCGTATAAGCCCGGCCCTTTCCTCCGCCGGACCCTTCCGGCGAAAAACATATTGCTAAGGCTGGGCTGCGGTCTTGGTGGAGACAATCTTGCCGTAACCTTCTACCGGCAGTGTCTCATGGACCACCAACGTACGTTCTTTGCGACACTTGAACTTCACCCCTTTGCGCGGCGCCATGACTCTGGCCGTCTCCATGCACATTGTCTTGGAAGCAAAGGTTGGCCCTGGTTGTCGTTCATCGACACAGCCTTCGAAGCCACTGCAGATCGTCATCACAACAAAATAAACAGTCATCATCTCGGTGTTGCTCCATTGAGTGATGCGATTGATTACTTCCTGTAGTCCAGGTCGGTGGCCTAAACGTTTTGCGGGGTTGCTTGCGGATGATGAGCTTCGATTTGAACCCCCAGCAATGGCGCATTGGTACCGTGCGTCGGGAAACCGTCACTGTATTAATTTATTTTTATTAGGTAGGTTTTTATGCCAATAAGTTGGCGCCATGGCGGCTGTAGTAGACGCTTTGAGGAGCGGTCGGGATAGCCTGCAGGCACCGATATTCAGGCGTTAAAAAGGAAAGGGGTGGGATAAAGGGAAATGCCGCTCAGTTAAGAAACGAAACCTGTGGGAACGGGCTCGCTCCCGCTGGAAATTCCCTTTACCCACAAAGGAGCTGATGGCAGCAGAACCGACTATTCTTTCGGAACACTGCATTCTTGGCAAAAAGGGACGTCATGCCAGACATTGATCGCACCACCGGCCCCAGACACGGCATCACATGCGGTGATCGAACCTGTTCGATTGGGCCCAGGTTAGTAAGGCGCTGGCGACTGCGAATGGCCTCAATAGCGGTTTCCTGTGTTTTCATGGCCACTTCCGGATACGGTCAGGACCTGCCAACCGCAGCGGGTCTCGAAAAAGCCACGGTCACGGTGATTCAAGCGCAGGAAATCGTTTCCAAGGCCACCCTTGGCGCCGTTCGCTGGAGCGGCCCTGAATCTGGCCCGCAAGCCCAGCGGGGCAAGAACATCGCGCTTGTCGCAGAAGATTTGCGTAACGGAGGCATTGTCGGTGTCGCGCAGGGTGCCCGGGAGGCCGCCAGCGCGTTGGGCTGGACGCTGAAGATATTCGATGGTGCCGGCTCATCGGCCGGACGCGCAAAGGCGTTCTCCGATGCCCTGGCCGCGAAGCCCGACGGCCTTATTCTGTGTGGCTCCGATGCCCTTGAGAACAAGGCGGCGCTGCTGCTCTTCGCCAACAAGGAGGTACCGGTGGTTGGCTGGCACGCCGGAGTACGCCCGGGGCCGATTGACGGTACGCCGGTGGCCATGAACGTCACGACCGACCCGCTTGAAGTGGCGCGCCTCACGGCCATGGCGGCAGTGGCGCAGTCAAACGGACGCGCCGGCGTGGTCATCCTGACCGACTCCAAGTACAGCATAGCCATGGCGAAAGCCAAGGCCATGGAAGACGTCATTCGGGCCTGTCGTGAATGTACGTTGCTGGAGGTGCGCGATGTGGCGATCTCCGAAAGTGGCGAGAAGATGCCGGCGATCACCAAGGAATTGCTTCAGCGCTATGGCAAGCGCTGGACCCATACGCTGGCTATCAATGACATCTATTTCGACTACTCGATTGCCTCGCTGACCAGCGCCGCCATACCCAGTGATGGCATCAGCCTGTTGTCTGCCGGTGACGGCAGCGCTTCGGCTTTCCTGCGCATACAGGCAAAGACCTACCAGACCGTTACGGTGGCCGAGCCGCTCAACCAGCACGGCTGGCAAGTGATGGATGAATTGAACCGGCTGTTTGCAGGTCAGCCAGTGAGCGGCTTCGTCGCGCCGATTCATTTGGTCAATAACGACAATATCGCCTTCGATGGCGGGAAAAAATTCCAGTACGATCCTGACAATGGCTATCGAGACATCTATCGCCACCAATGGAATCCCTGACGTTGGATATGACTTCCCGGTTTGGACGCCAGCTCTTGCCACAATCGCTGCGCGCACAATTCACCCTGGCGTTCCTGACGCTGGCGCTGCTGATCCTGGCAGGCGGTGCTACGGCGGTCTACGCACTGCGCACCTCAAACAGCGCCACTCGCCAGTTGACGGATGAACGACTGGTCCGCATGCAAAATGGGCAAGACATGGTGCAGCGCACCTTGCTGATCGAACGCCAGACCGACCAGCTTCTGACCACCCGTTCCCCGGACATCCTGCGCTCAAGCTATGCGGCGACCGTCGAACAGCTTGAAGCGCTCGATCAACTGGTGCAGCAACTGACTGCCGCAAACAGTGGCGTGGCGATACTCGACATGCATCAGTCGAGTCAGATGTTCCGCAATACCGCCAACATTGTTGCGCAACTGCGAGAAAGCCTGCTGCAAACCGAGGTCACCTTCGAGCAGGCCCTGGAGGATCACACCGCTCGATTGACGGCGACCAACACCCGGGCCAGCCTGGAGCTGGCGGTGCTGCTTTTCGATCTGCCGCAGGCGGTTGACAGTGAGGCCGTGCAACAGCTGCGGGCCCGATATCAGCGCCTGCCACGCACCGCAGGCGCGTTATCCGACGCTGACGTGCAGACGCAGGATCTCTTCTCCCTGCGCCAGACGCTCATCGATCAACATAACGTCCTGCAGCGCTTCAACGAGCAACTCAAGAACGAGGCCGGGGGCCTCGTCGCGGTGGCCCGTACGCAATCGAGCGCCTACACCCAGGACTATCGCGAAGCGGTGCAGCGTCTGGTCGAGGCCTCGAATCGCAGCCAGCAATGGGTGCTGATCATGTTGGGCGCCAGCCTGGTGTTCGCCTGGTTCGTGACCCGGGTTTTCATGGGCCGTCATGTGCTCGTGCGCCTGAATGAAATAAGCCGGCAATTGCGTCAGGAACACACGGACAAAACGCATTTGATGATGGCCGACCATGGGAAGGACGAGATCGGCAACATGGCGCGGGCGGTGAATCAATTTCTCGAAGACCGGCTTCAACTGGAGAAAAGAACGGCCCAACTGAGTATCGCCACAGAACGGCTTGCCGTGCAAAACGACCGATTGGAGCAAGAAGCGATCATCCGTACCGGACAAGGTCATGTCCTGGAGCTGATCGCCAGGAGCACCGAGCTTACAGAAGTCCTCGACAGCCTGGCTCACCTGGTCGAGTCCCAACTGGAGGGCATGAAGGTGTCCATCCTGCAGCTGGACGAGGAGGGCAAGCACCTGCTGCATGGGGCTGCACCCAGTTTGCCGAAAGCCTATTGCCAGCTCATCGATGGAATTGAAATCGGTCCGAACGTTGGTTCATGTGGCACCTCGGCCTATCGACGAGAGCCGGTCATCGTCACGGACATCGAGCAGGATCCACTATGGGAAGCATACCGTTCACTCGTTGCGCCCTATGGATTTCGCGCCTGCTGGTCGACGCCGATCCTGTCCCATGAGCGAAAGGTCTTGGGTACGTTTGCCTTGTATGCCAACACCGTGCGTAGCCCCAGCGCGGCCGAGACGCAACTGATTGACCTGGCGACACCGCTTGCCGGCATTGCGATAGAACGCCAACTGACCGAAAAACGCATTCGCTTCATGGGCGACCATGATGCACTGACCGGGCTGCCGAATCGCACGCTGCTCGAAGACCGCCTCAAGCAGGCGATGCTTTATGCCCAGCGCTATAACCGGCTGGTGACAGTGGTGTTCCTCGACCTGGACAAGTTCAAACTGGTGAATGACAGCCTTGGGCACAGTGCCGGGGACGAACTGCTGAAAACCGTCGCCCAGCGCCTGCTGGGGTGTGTACGGCGTACCGACACCGTCGTGCGACTGGGTGGCGACGAGTTTGTGATCATCCTGTTCGACCAGCCCTCGGACCTGGACGGCGTGACGCCAGTCCTGCACAAAATCCAGGAAGCCATCCTGCGGCCGATTCAACTGAGCGGTCATACGCTCCACGTCACCTGCAGCATGGGATTGGCCACATACCCGGCCGACGGCGGCGATACCGACACGTTGCTCAGCAATGCGGACGCCGCCATGTACCGGGCCAAGGAGCTGGGGCGCAACAGCTTCCAGTTCTATACGAGCGAGATGAATAACAAGGTCCAGGGCAAGCTCGCCATGCAAGATGGGCTGCGAAGCGCACTCTACAACGACGAGTTCCTGTTGTTGTACCAGCCACAAGTGGATTTGCAGTCAGGCCAGATCATCGGCGTGGAGGCATTGATCCGCTGGCAGCATCCCGAGCTGGGCATGGTCTCTCCCATCAAGTTCATTCCCCAGGCCGAAGAGACCGGGCTGATCGTACCCATCGGCGACTGGGTGATTCATACCGCCTGCAGGCAGAACAAGGCGTGGCAGGATGCCGGCTGGCCGCCGATCACCATGTCGGTGAACATTTCGGCTCGCCAGTTCATCGAAAGGGACCTGATCGACCGGGTGATGCATGCCTTGCAGGAAACCGGACTGGACCCGATGTACCTCGAGCTGGAGCTGACCGAAAGCCTGATCATGCAAGACCTTCAGCAAGCCATCAGCAAAATGAAGGCCCTGCAAGCCATGGGGATCAGCCTCTCGATCGACGACTTCGGCACCGGCTATTCCAGCCTCGCGGCATTGAAAAGCTTCCCGATCGCGAGGCTCAAGATCGACCAGTCTTTCGTGCGCGATCTACCCGACAACGAGAACGACAAAGCCATCGCCACCGCCGTGATTTCGTTGGGGCACAAGCTGAACCTCAAGGTCATTGCCGAAGGTGTGGAAACCGAGGAGCAGCAAACCTTCCTGCGTGAAAACGGCTGCGATGAAATTCAGGGGCACTTTTTCAGCAAGGCGGTCAGCGCGGAGGAAATCAGCCGGTTACTGCGTACGTCCAGAGTGTCTGAACCAAGCCGCCTTGCCAGCCCTGGTTCGGTCAGGCAAAAAAAACGCGATGTAAAACGCCCGAGCGGTCCAGTGTCCGGACGTTGATGACTCTGCCTTTCTGTATTTCCGGAGAGAGGGTATCACCGGATCTCAGGAAGCATCCTGCTCATAGCTGCAACCCACGTAGAGATCGCTGTCCTTGTCTTCCGTGGAGACCACTCGCAGGGTAGCGCCGTTACCGAGGCTGCGCTGATAGTCAACGTAGCCGTCGGTATCCAGGGTCTTTTGCAGTTTCAGGGTGCTGGCGAGCTTCTCTGCATCGGCCTTCGGGCTGCTGCTTTTGGCCTGGAGGAAGAAGCTGAAGCGGTCGGTCATCACCAGGGTGGTCGACGACACGCCGTGCACCGTCAACGCCGGGGTGGCTTGCCAGGCGCCACCGCCCCACGGGCTGTGCGCTTCATCCTTGGTGAGCGTCAGTTGCTCGGCATCAACCAGGTCGTTGAACTCGCCCACCTGCTGCGCGTTGGCCTGGCACTGCGCCAGGGCCTTGAACAAATCGCTGTGGCTCGAGCCAGCGGCCGAAACAGTAAAGGTGGACAGGCACCCGGCCAGGGCGACGAGACCAAGAGAGATTTTCATGCCGACATCCTTGTTTCAGTTGAATAACAGGTGATGGATACCCGAGGTCAATGGCTGCAGGCTTCGGGGAATGAACGTGCTGCCCGGCTGTACAAGGGCCTGCGCTGCAGGTCGGAAGCTTGCCATTGCTGACTTGAATATGCCATCAGGTTATCCCTGAGGATGGACTGTCGTAGAAACCACTTTTGTGCTCATTCCTGGCATCGGTAAGTCGGCGAGATAACGGTCGGCATGACCAGCCCACAGGCCACCGCGGCACTGACGGCCTGCTGGCGGCTTACCGAACCCAGCTTGCGTCGGGCATTGAGCAGGTGGAAGTCGATGGTGCGTTCGGAGCAGGTCAGGATGTGGCTGATCTCCCAAGTGGTCTTGCCTTCGCTGGCCCAGTACAGGCAGTCCATTTCCTTGGGCGTCAGGTCCTGGCGCGGTTGGGCAGGCCGCTGCAACTGATGTCGTATCCCGGCGAGCAGGTAGGGGATGAGCATGAACAGTTGGTAAACGGCGGGGTTGGAAAAACCCTTTTGTTCGGTGATCTGTGTGTCGTCGAAGGCCACGCTCAGTGTTCCCCTGAGCATTTCGTAGCGCAGCGGGATACTCACGCCGCTGCGCAGGCCGTGTTGCTCGCGTTGCTCCCAGAAGTGCCGGGAGCGTCCCCGGGCGCGCCGTCGCTCGCTGTCCCAGAAAAGCGGCACCAGTTCGCGTCGACAGTGCCTGAGTATCGGGTCGATCTCGATCAGCCCGTCACAGCGGTAGTGTTCCAGCCAGCGTTTGGGAAAGGTGGTGATGAGGCCGGCCAGAGGGTCGGTATCCCTCGGCGCTACCGGCCCCAGGCTGATGAGGTAGCTGCCGAAGCCGAGTTGGCGCAGCACTTTGTTCAGCAGGCGCTCCCAATCGCAACGGTTGGCATCCTTGGCGAGGCTCGTGAAGGCGGTCAGCGTAGCGGCACGCTCGGCCTGGGTCCGGCCGCAGGCGGGGGAGTGGTGTTTGTCCATAAACGGATCGCTCTAGTTGTAGCAGGAATGAAGCAGTCGCAGTACGGGGAAGGAAGGGGCGCATGCCCCTTCCGGGAGGATCACTTGTGCACGTGACACCGGATGAAACTGCGGAACAGGTCCAGGCCGTTTTCGGTGAGGATGCTTTCAGGGTGGAACTGCACGCCCTCCACCGGCAGGTGGCGATGGCGCACGCCCATGACATAGCCGTCGTCCGTGGATCTGGACGTGATCTCCAGGCAGTCGGGTAGCGGCTGCTCGCTGATCATCAACGAGTGGTAGCGGGTCGCCCGAATCGCATGTGCCTGGGTGTGGTCATAGACGCCCTTGCCATCGTTCTCGATCGTGCTCACCTTGCCGTGCATCACGTGTGGGGCCCGGCAAACCTGGGCACCGAAGGCCAGGCCGATGGCCTGGTGACCCAGGCACACACCCAACAGCGGCAGGCGCCCCTGAAAGTGCCTGATCACTTCGATGTAGCCCACGTCGGCCGGATGCCCAGGCCCAGGGCCCAGCACGCAGAAATCCGGCGAGAACGCTTCAATGCGCTGGATGAGGTCCGGTACGTCGTGGCGCTCGACATGGGTTTCCAGCCCCAGTTGTTCCAGATACTGGCTGATGATGAAGACGAAGCTGTCATAGGCGTCGATCAAGAATACTTTCACAGTGCGATCTCCTGGCCGGTCACTGCCCGGTAAACGGAACCCATCTTGTACAGCGTCTCTTTCCACTCAAGCTCTGGCACCGAATCGGCTACCACCCCGGCGGATGCACGCAAGTGGTACGTGCCCTCGTCGAAGACCGTCGAGCGAATGCACAATGCGGTGTTGACGCTGCCATCGAAACCGACCAGGCCAAGGGCCCCGGCATAAATGCCCCGGCGGTTGCTCTCCATTCCCTCGATCAGCTCCATCGCCCTGACCTTGGGCGCGCCGGACATGGTGCCTGCGGGGAACGAAGCCTTGATCACGTCGTAGGCATCCAGGCCTGGGCGCAGCAAGCCGCGAACGTTCGACACCATGTGGTAGAGGTGCGAATACTCTTCCACCAGCATGAACTCATCGACCTCCAGCGAACCCGCCTGGCACACGCGACCGATATCGTTGCGACACAGGTCGATGAGCATCAGGTGTTCGGCGCGCTCCTTCTCGGAGCGGGTCAGCTCCAGGACCAACTGAGTTGGATCGACGCCAGGCTTCTTGCCCACGGTGCCGGCGATCGGGCGCATCTCGATCAAGTCGTCCTTGATCCTGACGAACAGCTCGGGGCTGGCGCCGATCAGGTCGATACCACCTACGTGAGCCAGGTACATGTAAGGGGAAGGGTTGCGCAGGCGCAGGTTCTGGTACACGTCGAACGGTGAAACCTGCGAGCGGATGCGAATCTCATGGCCGAGCTGGATCTGGTAGACGTCGCCGGCGCGGATGTGCTCCATCGCCACTTCGACACGCTCGACGAATTGCTCCGGGGTCACCGTGCGCTCTTCCTCGAAGCCCTCGGGGTACGGTAGCGGAGCCAGCGCCTCGGCTGCCGGGGTTGTGCTCAGGAAGGGGTAGTCCTCCAACGTACGGGGCGACCAGAGATCGTGGTTGTTGATCAGGGTTTCGACGATGCCATTGCTGTGGAAATAAACCAGGGTCTGATAGACCGACAGGGCAATGAGCGGGTAGTCGTAGGTCTGTTTGGCCAGATCGGGAAGTCGCTCGATCAGGCGAACGCAGTCGTAGGAGAAATAGCCGAAGAAGGCCAGGCTGGAAGGGGCATTGGACGCCGGCTGGAACGTTGCCTGGATAGCCCGGAGCAGATTCCACGCCGCCTCGCTGTCGGGTAGATGGATCTTGTGTTGCGGGTCGACCTGCATGCCCGCTTGCCGCAGGCTGGCGGACAGATGTTCACACAGGGCGGCGCAGCCTCGCAGCTGGGCCTGGCCCTCGTTGATACACACTTCGAAAAGCGGTTCGAGCCCGATGATCGTCGCCCGGCGATCACGGCTTGGGCCGGACAGTGATTCAAGAATGAAAACAGACTCGCGACCCAGTTGTTCCAGCGCATTTGCATATATGCCAAGTGCATCCGTAGGTCGACGTTCTTCGCGGCGAAGAACATTCACGTCAATTAGATTTTTATTCACGGTTAATACCATATTCAAGGTGTAACGATTCAGGCGCTCGATTAAGAGAGCGCCACGGGAATATAAAGCGCGCAGGCACTTTAAATACGTGTTGACGGATATTCTGAATAGACGGGGCGGACGCTGTTCATGTCGCGCGCACTAAAAAGCTTGCAATGGATTGCAGCCAATTGTTGCGCAGGGCACAAGGCGCGAGCGCCTTCGATTTCAGAGGGGAAAGATCAGGACGTTGCTGGCAGGCAGCAGACAGGCTCCGGTCTTCGCTAGATTAGCGACGCCAGATATTGCTTTTGAAGATGGCCAGAATGGCCCGGGAACAGCTGTCGGGATAGCTGTGGGAGGAACTGATAGCAGAAAGGTGATAGTACATTTTTAGACATCCCAGTCTTGGCTAAGCACTGCGGGAATAATTGGCAGTGCGGCGAAATTACCAGCGTGCCCTGGGGCTGTCAACTGCTGAGGGAATATTAATATTTCATTCATTTCTGAATGTCGACGGGGCGAAGAGCTATCCCTACGCGTATGTAATCGCGCGTGCTTTTAACAAGAAACTCGTGCGCGCACAACTGCGAGATAGCGCAGCTGGGTATTTGTAAGTTCTGTTACTAACGTAGCGGCCGTTGAGTTCCAGTAACCCATCAAACCTGAGCGGCTGAAATGAAAGAGCATTTAGAGACATTCAAGAAGCGGTACGATCCGATTCATCATGCCTATTGGACCGACGTCCTCAGCGACACCGAGCTGGCGGCCTGGCACCAGGCACAGTTGCGGGAAGTGGTCGGCCACGTGAAGCGGTCCTCGCCGTTCTACTCCAGGCACCTTGCCCAGGTCGACGAGCGTTCGCTGACCTTGGATGACCTCGCCACCTTGCCATTCACGACCAAGGATGATCTGCGCGAAGCAGGCTTCGACATCTTGTCCGGCCCGCTGGAAGACAGCATCTTCTATTACGAGACCACGGGGACCACCGGGCCCGCCACGCCATGCCCACGGGACCGCAAGGAAAGCTACGCGAGCAATCGCCAGCTGGCGATGGCCTACCAGGCCGTGATCGAAAAGCACTTCCCGGGCGAAAAGACCGTGGTCGGCATCATGGGGCCCACCGAGGTCCACTCCTTCGGCGACACCCTGGGCGATGTCTGCACCCAGCTCGACCTGTGCAACGCCAAGATCTGGCCGCACTCACCGGTGATCGGCTGGCCCAAGGCACTGCAACTGCTCAAGGACCTGCGGATCGGTGTGCTCGCATCGGCGCCGGGGCTGTTGCTGGCCATGGCCAAGGAAGCCGAGCGCCAAGGCTTGAACCCACGCGAGGACTTCGCCCTGCGCGCATTCATGATGAGCGGCGAACTGTGCACCCCTGCATTGAAGAACAACCTCTACAGCCTGTGGGGCGCGCAGGCCTACAACAGCCTGTATGGCTCCCAGGAAGCGATGATCATCGCGGCCTGCAACGCCAACGACCAGTTGGTGCCGCATCGCCTCAACTACATCATCGAGGTGCTCGATCCCAAGTCCGGGGAAAGCCTGGGCTGCACCGGCGACGGTGAGTTGTGCGTGACCATGCTGATCCCTGGCAGCAAGCCGTTGATTCGCTACCGCACGGGCGACCTGGTCTCGATCCAGTCGCGCCCCGGCTATCCGCAATCGATGCGCCAGACCGTCAAGGTCGTCGGTCGGGTGAAGGATGCCGTGCAACTGAACGATCGCGCCTTCTCGGCCGCACAGATCGAGCAGGCGCTGCTTGAAGGCGTCGAACAATGCCTGGGTTACCAGATCATCCTCAGTCGCGCCAATGATCGCGACACCGTCATCGCCAAGCTGGAAATGTCGCGCTTCTTCGAAGGCGATCGTGGGCGTCTGGTGCTGCTGATCAAGGAGCGCCTGCGCGAACGGCTGGGGGTCGATGCGACGGTTATGGTGGTGGGCGATCTGGCCGAGCATGTGAACCTTGGCAGTTGGTTCAGCTGGAAAGAAGCGCGCATCGTCGATCAGCGTCAAGGCCAGTGAGGTCAGCGATGAGCCTGTCTGTTCGCGTGATCGACAACGCCAATGAACTGTTCGAGTCCGTCCGGCAACTCAGGAGTCGCTACCTGGGGACCAACCCGGCACGGGAGGATGACTTCGAGCGCAGGGAGCAGGTGCGCGACGCCTTGTCCTATCACTTGGTCTACCTGGACAAGGGCGAAGTGGTCGGGACATTGCGCGTTACGCCGTTGGGCCATGGCCTGAGCTTCGTCGAGCGAGCGGTCGACGTGCAGGCCTATTTCGAACAATCGACGGATGCCTTCGATGCCAATCGCCTGGTGCTGGACGAGCGATACCGCGGCGGTCGGCACCTGCGCATGTTTCTCCTGCAAGCGGCCATTTGGCTGAAAGCCAACACCCACCTGCGATTTATCTCGGCACTGTGCCGCGGCCAATTGGCTGCGCTCTATGTCGGCCTGGGCGGGCGCGTGCTGGTGGATGACGTTACCTGGACCGGGGAACAGGTCGAGCGGCGCTACAGCCTCGTGTACCTGGAACTCGAAAGTGTTTACCTCAATGTTAAAGGAGCCAATTGAAATGCAAGCATTCTTCAAGGAACTCGACGCTATCGTCGACGCAGGCTGGGCCCAGATCAAGCAGGGCGCCTACTGGAAATTCAGCCTGGACAACCCAACGCCGCCAGCCCTCTACCAACAGCTCATGCTGCAGGTCTACCACTACACCCGCTACAACTCGGTGAACCAGGCCGCCTGCGCCTTCAGTGCCGATCCAGAGGAAACGACGCTGCTGCGCTTCGTCTACAAGCACGCCCTGGAAGAGCTGGGTCACGAGCGCATGGTGCTGCGTGACCTGGAGTCGGTCGGGCTGCTGCCGCAGGCCATGCCGGCACCCCTGGCGCCGACCCAGGCACTGATCGCCTTTCTCAACGATGTGGCTATCCGCAAGGGGCCGATCGCTCGCCTGGGCTACAGCTACTGGGCCGAGGACGTCTACGAGCACATCCAGCCTATCCTGGAACGGTTCCGTGCCGACCTGGGCTTGAAGGATGAGCAGATGACCTTCTTCGTCGCCCACTCGACCATCGACGAGAAGCACGCCGAGGAAGTGCGTATGGCGATGCAGCGTGCGGTGAAGACCGAAGAGGATCGTCGTCAGATCAAGGAAGTGGCACGCGTCACGCTGTGGCTGACCGGGCAGTTGATGGAAGAGGCTTTGCGCGCCTACCTGGCTGGCGAAGAAGGGTTGCGGGAGGCGTCCTGAATCATGAATCTGACCATCATTGTCGGGTCAAGCCGACCTTGTGGTGTCAGTGCACGGGTGGTGGCGCTGGTGCGCCGCCACCTGGGCGAGGAGGTCGCGGTCGATGACATCTGGCTCAAGGATTACCGGATCGACTACTGCGACGCCGACAACGCCTGTTCCGACCAGGACTGCCAAGTGCAGGACGACGTCGGGCAGTTGGTGGCGCGGCTGGACCGCGCCGATGCGGTGCTCTATCTCCCCGTCATGCATGCCTACGGCACCAACAGTCGCTTCCAGGCGTTTCTGGAGCGGGTCGGCTATGGCTTCCTGCGGCCACGGGAGCGTCCGCTGCGCGACAAGCTCGCGGCGATTGCGGTCGTCGGCCGACGCTATGGACACACGGCGGTTTTCTCCCAGGTCGCGCTGAACGTGCTGCTCAACAAAATGATTCTGGTCGGCTCGGGATTTCCGCCGTGCTTCCAGACCCAACTGGCCCACGATCCTGAAGCGGAACAGGCCCTGCGCGAGACATTGGACCGGCTCTGTGAGCATCACTGTCGACTTAACCCCCCAGCACTTGCGACAGGCAAGCCGGAAAGAATCCTGCGGCCCATTCAATTTCAGAAGGGATAACTGTCATGCCATTGAAAGATTCATTGCTCGCGTTACTGGTCGCGTTTCTCTGGGGCGCGCAGGTCACCGCAGTGAAAATCGGCGGCGCCGAGTTGCCGCCTATCCTCATGGTCGCCATGCGCTACGCGATCATGGCGCTGTTTCTCCTGCCGCTGCTCAAGCGCGTCAAGCGTGAACAGTTGGCGTCCGTAGCCCTGGTCGCCACGATTACCGGGACCTTGCATTTCGGTTTGCTGTATTGCGGTATCGCCCGGGTAGATGCCTCCACCTCGGCGATCATCTATCAATTGGCGGCACCGTTTACCCTCGTCCTGGCATTCGCGTTATTGGGGGAAGTCCTGAAACTGCGGCTCCTGGCGGGCATCCTGCTGGCGTTCGCCGGTGTCCTGGTGCTACTGGCTACGCCATCGGCGGGCGGGACGTTCGTCGGCATGTTGCTGGTGGCGCTGGCGGCCTTGGCATTCGCTGCCGGGTCAGTGTTGACCAAGCGTCTCGGGCCCCTGGATCCGCTGGCCTTGAGTGCCTGGACGGCGGTTATCGCCGCACCGCAACTGTTGTTGTGGTCGTTCGTCCAGGAAGGCGAGCAATGGACACGCGTCTACACGGCCAGCGCCCAGGCATGGTGGGCGGTGCTCTACACCGCGCTCAGTGGTGGTCTGCTGGGGTTCGGCCTGTGGTTCTGGTTGCTTGGTCGCAACTCGATGCAGCAACTGAGCCCGTACCTGCTCCTGGTGCCGGTGTTCGCGATCGCTGTCAGCCAGGTCATGCTCGCCGAAGGTTTCAGCCAGCGCCTGGTGATTGGCGCCGTGTTGACGCTGTCAGGTGTGGCGCTATGCCAACTGCGCCTGCCGGCAAGATTCTCCCTCAAGGCGGCTGACAAAGGACAAGGGGTGGCGGATGAACCGCGTTGATCGATTGCTGCTCGGCACCTTGCGCCTGGTCCACCGCTGGCAGTTCGGTTTGAAGCTGCGCTGGCACAGCGGTGCGCATGGACGCCTGGCCTATCTGCAAAGCCCTGCACGGCAACAGCGGACGACACTGGTCATGCTCCATGGCTTGGGCGCCAGCAAGGATCAGTGGGGCCCTGCGATGCTGGGCATGGCGCGCCATCACCATTGCGTTTTCGTCGACTTGCCGGGGCATGGCCAATCCGTGTACGAGGCGGGTGCCGGCTTTGGACCCCAGGCAATGCTGGCGGAGCTCGAAGGCATGCTGGAAACACTCGTCGAGGGTCCCTTCGTGCTGGTCGGCAGCTCTTTGGGCGGGTGCGTGGCCGGGCTGTATGCCGCCAAACACCCGCAGCGTGTCAGTCACCTGGTCTTGCTGGCGCCTGCCGGTCTGGGCGAGCAAACGCTAGGCCCCACATTGAAAGCCAGCCTGCAAGGGGCGGGGACGGTGTTTGGCTATCGTACGGTCGAGGAGATGAAGCGCTTCTGGAGCCTGGTGTTCAAGGCGCCGCCCGAAGTAGGAGGGCGCCTGGCCCAGGCCATGGCGGCCAGCGGCAAGTCGAGGTTTGCCACGGTGCAGCGGGTCGTCGAGGATTTTCGACGCGAAGGCCTGGACGTGCTGCTCGAACGGCTGCCACAGATTGCTTCGAGGACGCTGTTGATCTGGGGCCGGCATGATCAGGTATTCCTGCCGGCGACCCTGGAAAATCTGCTCCAGCAACTGCCTGATGCACGCGGCGAGTTCATCGAGGACTCCGGGCATGTGCCCTATCTTGAACGGGGCGCCGATGTGGTGGCGGCAATCACGCGGTTCATTGCAACGTCCAGGGGGTAGAAGGTTCGATCAAAGCCTGGCCGCCAAAGTCCCCTTTCTGACCTCCCATAGCCTCAACAGCCGGGTACCGCTGCCGTAACGTGCACTTGACTGCGCATGCAGAGGGAGCGTCCTGATGAATCGTAGAACCTTTATGCTCGGCGCCGCCGGAGTGGGTGCATTGATGGTCGGGGCCGGGGCGTTGTTGCGTCCGAGCGATCGCGGCAGCCCTTACAACGAGTACTTCCGCGCGCTGAACCAGGAGCTGAAGCGCCATGGGCCGATGCGCCCCATGATGCTGATTGACCTGGACCTGCTCGATCACAATATCAATGTGGTCAAGCAATCCGTCACCCGTGCTGGTAAACATTTGCGCCTGGTGGAGAAATCCCTGCCATCACCAGGACTGCTGACGTACATCGCCAAACGTACCGATACCCGGCGGCTGATGTCGTTTCATCAGCCGTTTCTCAATCACGACGCGGTGACCTTTCCCGAGGCAGACATTTTGCTCGGCAAGCCTTTACCGGTACGCTCGGCCGAGGTGTTTTACCAAACCCACAAGGGAACCTTCGACCCTTCCAGGCAACTGCAATGGTTGCTCGACACCCCCCGGCGGCTGATGGATTACCTGGCATTGGCGCAAGGCCTGGGCATCCGGATGCGGATCAATATCGAGCTGGATGTCGGCCTGCACCGTGGCGGAGTCGCTGACCACGCGCTGCTCGGCGAGATGCTGACGCTGATCAGTGCCCATCCGCAGCAGCTCGAATTTTCAGGCTTCATGGGGTATGACCCGTTTGTCGGCATGGGCGTGCCCAGGGTCCTTGGTTCGTCCCAGGCGTTGTTCGACAAGGTGATGGTCATTTACAACGGCCATGTGAATTACCTGCGTGAGCACTTCCCTGCGCTTTGGCACGAAGGGCTCACGCTCAATACGGCTGGCAGCCCCAGTTACGCTATACATGAGCAGGAACGCTTGAGCAGCGAGGTCTCGGTGGGGACGGCGTTTCTCAAGCCGACCCATTACGACCTGCCATCGCTGGCCGAGCATGTGCCGGCGGCCTTTATCGCAACGCCCGTGATAAAGAGCACGGGGGCCGTCAATTTCCCAGCCCTGGATGACAAGTCCCGATTGTTCTCCTGGTGGGACCCTAATCAGCGCGCGACATTCTTCCTCTACGGCGGTAACTGGATGGCCGAGTTCGAGTCGCCCGAGGGGCTGCAAAGCAATGAGCTTTATGGTCGCAGCTCCAATCAGGAAATGGTCAACGGCTCCCTGGCCGTAGGGTTGAACGTGGAAGACCAGGTGTTTTTACGGCCGACCCAGACTGAATCCGTGCTGCTGCAATTTGGCGATTTGCTGGCCGTGCGCGGCGGGAAGATTGTTGAAACCTGGCCTGTGTATTGATCGGAGCGTGAAGGCGAGCTTTTGGCTTGGCCGGGAAAGCGCCTTCAAAGACGACCCCGAAACAGAAACAGAAACAGCACCAGCGCCACCAGGCAGGCCGTCGTCTGAATCCCACCCAGCGTCGTGACCGGCGCGAAACTCAAGACCGAGGCCAGCCAGGTGGTCAGCGCAGCCGCACCCATGGAGAGAAAACCCAGCAGTGCAGAGGCCATCCCGGCTTCTTTGCCGAAAGGGCCCATGGTGATTGCCGTGCCCAGCGGATTGGCCAGGCCCATGCCCCACAGGAAGGTGATCATCGAGAGGGCATACCACCCAAGACCAGGCGCGGCGGGACCGACGAGCAGCAGGCCGCCGCCGGTCATGGCGCAGGCAATGCCCACGAGTGTGGCGATTCGGGCGCCATGACGATGCGCCAGGCGCGGGGCCGCCATGCCGGCTGCGAACACCACGAATACCGTAGAGGCGAAATACAGGCCGGTCTGCAAAGAGGTCAGGCCGATACCTTGCATCAGGATGGCGGGCGCCGCCGCGAAGGAGGCGAACAGGCCGCTCATCAGCAGGCTCATTGAAAGGGCTGGGAGGATGAAGCGCTTGTCCAGCGCCAATCTGCCATAGGCGAGCACCACGCTCTTGGCCGAGTGCGGCGCCCGGCGATCGGCGGGATGGGTTTCTCCGAGGTCGCGCACGTAGAAAAAGGCCAATACCACGGCGGCCAGTCCCACCAGGATGAAGATGGCGCGCCAGCCGAGCGTGACGGACAGGACGCTGCCGGCCAGCGGCGAAAAACCCGGCGCTGCGGCCGTGGCGATCATCGTCAGCGACAGGGCCCGGGCGAGCGTCTCGCCTTCAAACAGATCCCGGGCGATGGCGCGCGACAGCACCGAGGCTGCGCACACCCCCAACGCCTGGACGACGCGTCCGGCGATCAGCACATCAAGGGTGGTGGCAAGGCCGGCGATGACGGTGCCGACCACGAACACCGAGAGGCCGCCAAGCACCAGCTTCTGGCGCCCGTAGCGGTCGGCCAGTGGCCCGACCACCAACTGGCCCAAGGCGAACGTGATGAAGAAGCTGGACAGTGTCAGGCCGAGCTCGCGAGCAGTCACGCCCAAGTCTTCGCCGATATCCGCGAACGCCGGGAGAATGATGTTGGTAGACAGCATGCTGATCGCCGCCAGGCCTGCCAGCAGCGCTACGACTTTGCCGGTCAATGGTTGTGTGGAGGCGTGCGGTTGGGTACTGGCAATCGCCAATGAAGTTTGGGCTTCCATACATCCTCCGGCGTCAAAATGATGGTCGTAATATTTTGCTGAATATGATGATCGTCATCTCTGGCGTCAAGCTAAATATCGGGAGGGCGCAGGTGTCGCCCTCAAAGCGGCAGCGTTCCGTTCGGGGCCGGACTGACCAGCGATGCTTGTGCGAATGAACTATTTGAACGGACGGGAAACGGGTGAGGTCTACGTTTTTCAAGCGTTGTGACAGGAACCTATCCGATGCCTTCAATGGACATTCTGCCGCTGCTCGAAGCACTGCTTCTGGCCCGCGGTCCCGGCGGGCAGGAAGACGAAGTCCGGGAAATATGCCTCAAGGAGCTGGCCAAGCACTGCGATGAGGCCTTTGTCGACGGGGCCGGCAACGTCCGGGGCCTGATCAAGGCTACGGAGGGGGCTTCGCAGGCATCGCCCATCAGGGTCATGGCTCACCTTGATGAAATTGCCATGATCGTGAAGAAAGTAAGGCCTGACGGTAACCTTGAAGTCGTCGCGCTAGGCGGTGCCCAGCCCATCTGCTTTGGTGTGTGTCCGGTCGACATACTCGGCGATGGCCAATGCCTTCCCGGCGTACTGTCTTACGGTTCCATGCACAACAGTGGCGGTTCTGCCCAGGGGCGGGATGTGCTGTCAGGAGCGGTGAAGTGGAGCGATGTCCATGTGATTACCCGCTGTTCCCAGGAGGAATTGGCGTATGCCGGTGTCCGGCCCGGCGTACGTGTGGTACTCAGCCGACACTGGCGTCAGCCGTTCCAAGTGAAAGACACAGTCGCTGCTCACTTTCTGGATGACCGGGCGCCATTGGCGGCAGTGATCACCACGGCGCAGCAGTTGAAAAACCAAAGGCATGCGCTCAAGCAAGACGTCTGGTTCGTCTGCACGACACTTGAGGAAGAGTCCAACGCCGGTGCGCTCTATGCCTCTGCCCGCGTACCAGGCGACACCACGATCGCGGTCGAGGTGGGCCCGGTGCTGGAGGAATACGGGACGGTTTTATCGGCAGACCCGATTATCAACACCGGGGATCAGAAGGGCTATTACACCCGCTCTGTCGTGGACGCCCTGGTCAAGGCTGCACAGCGCTCGGGCTATCACCCACAAGTAGCGCTCCTGGTTGATTTTGCTTCCGACGCGAGCGCCATCCTGAGTGCTGGCCTGGCCGCTCGGGTGGGTTGCATCGCCATTCCGACGGAAAATACCCATGGCTTTGAAATGGTGCTCCATGAGGGGATCGTTGCGTGTGCGGCGACACTCACTGAGTACCTGCTTCATCCCGGTGGGTGAATACGCAGTGTCTGCCACCGGACAGTTGATCAACAAGGGTGTCCCCACACAGGCATTTCCATTGATGGAACGCGCATCTAACTGATTGTAAATAAACGACTTATCACTTGGCACGAATCATGTTGATAGAACAGTGAGAAGCACCGGGAAGTGGTGCTGAAGCTATCGAGCAGGAGTTCCCATGCCACGTGAAATTCGTTTGAATGCCTTTGAGATGAACTGTGTCGGTCACCAGTCGCCTGGTCTCTGGAGGCATCCCAAGGATCGCGCCTGGCAGTACAAGGACCTGGATTACTGGACCGACCTGGCCAAGCTGCTGGAGCGCGGCAAGTTCGACGGCATCTTCATCGCCGATGTGATCGGTATCTACGACGTGCTTGGCGGCAATGGTGATGCGGCCATCCGCCAGGCGACCCAGGTGCCGGTCAACGATCCACTGGCGTTGATCACGCCGATGGCGCTGGTGACCGAACACCTGGGCTTTGGCCTCACCGCCTCTTTGACCTTCGAGCACCCGTACCCCTTCGCCCGCCGGCTGTCCACGTTGGACCACCTGACCAAGGGGCGCATCGGGTGGAACATCGTCACCTCTTACCTCGACAGCGGGGCGCGTAACCTCGGGCAGAAGGCGCTGAGCGATCATGATGCGCGCTACGACTATGCCGACGAATACCTGGAGGTGCTCTACAAGTTGTTCGAAGGCAGTTGGGAGGAGGGCGCGGTGGTGCGCGACCGTGAGCACGGCGTTTTCAGCGACCCGAGCAAGGTCCACGAGATCCGTCACCAGGGCAAGCACTTTCAGGTGCCGGGCATCCACCTCTGCGAACCGTCGCCGCAACGCACGCCGGTGCTCTACCAGGCCGGGGCGTCGAGCCGTGGCAAGGACTTCGCCGCCGGGCATGCGGAATGTGTGTTTGTCGCCGCACCGTCCAAGGTGATCCTGAAGAAGACCGTGGCTGATATTCGCCGGCGTGCCGCCGAAGCCGGGCGCGATCCGCGCAAGGTGCTGATCTTCAACCTGCAGACGGTGATCGTCGACGAGACCGATGCCAAGGCGCAGGCCAAGTGGCGAGAATTGAAGTCCTACAGCAGCTACGAGGGCGCGTTGGCGCTGATCTCCGGCTGGACCGGCATCGACTTCGCTCAGTACCGACCTGACCAGGTCCTCAAGCACATCCACACCAACGCCATCCAGTCGGCGGTGGAAACCTTCTCTACCGCTGACCCGGACAAGCAGTGGACCGTCCAGGAACTGGCCGACTGGGTCGGCATCGGCGGCTTTGGCCCGTTGATTGTCGGCAGTGCGCAAACCGTGGCCGACGAGTTGCAGACCTGGGTCGAGGACACCGATGTGGATGGCTTCAACCTGGCCTACGCCCTGGCCCATGAAACCTTCCGCGATGTGGTTGAACTGCTGGTGCCCGAGTTGCAACAGCGCGGTGCGTACAAGACCGAATACCGCCCCGGTACTTTGCGCGACAAGCTGTTCGGCGACGGCCCGCGACTGCCGGGCAACCACCCTGGCGCCGGCTATCGGGACTTGAGTCGCCTGGCCCGGCGCACCCATCTCGCTGAACCGGTCTTGGCCGGCGAGGAGTAAGCCCATGAGTGTCTACGAACTCAATTCGCCACTGCCCGACAGCGTGACTGACAGTGCCCTGGCGGCCTTGCAACGCTGGGCCAGGGAGCGACCGACGCAGATCGCCCTGCGCCATCGGCGTCTCGGCATCTGGAAAGCCTGGCGTTGGATCGATGTGCAGCGCGAGGTCGAATGTGTTTGCGATGGTTTGCGCCAGCAGGGTTTTGCCCCAGGCGCGCGGCTGGCGCTCAGTGGTGCCTTCGAGCCGAGCCTGTTGATCCTGGCACTGGCCGCACGCCAACTGGGCGGGCACAGCGTGGTGATCGACCGCGACAGCCGTGGTGGGGATCTACAGCGCCAGTTACGCCTGGCCCGTCCGACGTTCGCCTTTGTCCAGCGCCGCGAAAGCGTATCGCACTGGCTGCAGTGTGGCCTGGATGAGGATTGGCCGCTGCGGCTGTATTCGGCCCAGGCCAACGCAGCGAGTCGCGGCCTGTGGCAAGTGCAGTCGCTGTCGGTGCTGTTCGTCAGCGAGGCGCCGACCGCACAGCGCCAGGGCTGGGCCCAGGTCGCCGAGGACACAGTGGTATGGGTCGACGAAGGCACCGAATGGTGCGATGGCTTGACCCACTTGTTCAGTCGTTGGCTGGACGGCGGCGAAGGCCTGGCATTTCCGGAAACCCGCGAGTCAGCCAGTCGCGATCGTCGCGAGATCGCCCCGACGGCCTTGTTGCTGTCCGCCGTGCGAGTCGAATCGCTGGCGGCGGAAATCGAGGCTCGCCTGCCACTTCCAGGCAGTTGGCGACGGCGCCTGTGCGAATGGACCCTGGATGATCCGCGGCGTGGCCTGCGACGCTGGCTCAAGGCGCGGGTGCGGCATCTGCTTGGCTTCCAGCGGCTGCGCCGGATCGAAGTGCCGAGCGCGCCCGCACACGCCGTATTGCAAGGACGGGCACCTCAATCGTGGTTGCAGGAGTACCTGGAGCGAGCGGCATGAGTGCGCTGCTGGAGGTTCGCAACGTGTCGCTGTCGTTCAGGGGTGTGAAAGCGATTTCCGACCTTTCGTTCAGCGTAAAGCTTGGCGAAATCTGCGCGTTGATCGGGCCGAATGGTGCGGGCAAGAGTTCGCTGCTGAACATCCTCAATGGGGTCTACCGGGCCGATGCCGGCCAGTTGTTCTTCGCCGCCGAACCGTTGCGCCGCCCGCATCCGCTGAAGGCGGCGCGGCTCGGCATCGGCCGGACGTTCCAGAACAATGCGTTGTTCAAGAAAATGAGCGTGGTGGACAACCTGCTTACCGGCCTGTCTCGCTTCCAGCGCACGTTTTTTCTCGAACAGGCCCTCGGCCTGCCGCGTGCCCGGCGCGAGGCGCGGGCGTTCGCCGAGCGTGCCGAGCGGGTACTGGAATTCCTTGAATTGCAGGCCTGGCGCGACGTCGCCGTGGGCAGCCTGGCCTACGGCCTGCAGAAACGCGTGGAGCTGGGCCGGGCACTGATCGCGCAGCCAACCCTGCTGTTGCTCGACGAGCCGATGGCCGGCATGAATGCCGAGGAGAAACAGGACATGAGCCGCTTCATCGCCGACATCAATCGCGATCTTGGCACCACGGTGATTCTCATCGAGCACGACATCCAGGTGGTCATGGGCTTGTCCAGCCATGTCGTGGTGCTGGACTACGGACGCAAGGTCGGCGACGGCTCGCCGGCCGAAGTCCAGGCCAATCCCGAGGTGATCGCCGCTTATCTGGGGGCGCCTCACCCATGAACTTTTTTCTGGAAACCCTGATCGGCGGGTTGCTGGCCGGCACCCTGTATTCGCTGGTGGCCATCGGTTTCGTTCTGATCTACAAGGCCAGTGGCGTGTTCAATTTCGCCCAGGGCGCCATGCTGTTGTTCGCCGCGCTGACCTTCGTCAGCTTGCGCGAGCAGGGCCTGTCCTTTGCCCTGGCGTTGGTCCTGACGGTGTTGGTGATGATCGTCGGCGCATTGTTGATCGAGCGCCTGGTGCTGCGGCCGTTGGTCAACCGTTCGCAGATTACCCTGTTCATGGCCACCCTCGGCCTGTCGTTCATCATCGAAGGCCTCGCCCAAGGGCTGATGGGCGCCCAGGTGCGCGCGCTGGACCTGGGCATCGAGGACGTTCCGCTGTTCGTCGGCGAGATCATGATCAGTCAGTTCGACCTGATCGCCGCCGGAGTGTCGGTGCTGACGGTAGCGGTGCTGGCCTTGCTGTTCAACAAGACCCGCGTCGGTGTCGCCCTGCGTGCCGTGGCCGACGATACCCGTGCGGCGCTGTCGCTGGGCATCAACCTCAACCGCATCTGGCAGATTGTCTGGGCCGTGGCCGGCGTGGTCGGGCTGGTCGCCGGGCTGCTCTGGGGCGCGCGCCAGGGCGTGCAGTTTTCGCTCTCGCTGGTGGTGCTCAAGGCACTGCCGGTGCTGATCATTGGTGGCTTCACTTCGATCGGCGGGGCGATCGTCGGCGGGCTGATCGTCGGCGCCGCCGAGAACCTTGCCGAGGCCTACATCGGGCCGCTGATCGGCGGAGGCATCACGCCCTGGTTCGCCTATTTCCTCGCCTTGATCTTCCTCTACATCCGTCCGTCCGGCCTGTTCGGCGACCGGATCATTGAACGGGTATGACGCCATGACCGCTACTGTTCCGCGCCTCACTGCCAGCTTCGACGAGGCGCCCCTGACCCTGGTGCGTCGGAACTGGCGGCCGGGCCTGCTGCTATTGCTGCTGGTGGCCTTTGTCGGCCTGCCGTGGCTGGGTAACGACTATTGGCTCAATGCGATCCTGATTCCTTTCCTGGTGTTGTCGCTGGCCGGCCTGGGGCTGAACCTGCTGACTGGCTACACCGGCCAGACGTCGGTTGGCGCCGCCGGCTTCATGGCGGTGGGTGCGTTCGCCACCTACGGCCTGCTGTTGCGCGTGCCTGGCCTGCCGTTGCCGCTGGCGCTGCTTGGCGGCGGGGTGATCGCCGGGTTGGTCGGGCTGCTGTTCGGTATCCCCAGTTCGCGGATCAAGGGCTTCTACCTGATGGTCACCACGCTGGCCGCGCAGTTCTTCCTGGAATGGGTGTTCGCCAAGTTTCCCTGGTTCTACAACTACGCCTCGTCCGGCACCATCAGCGCGCCACGCCTGGAATTGTTCGGGCATAACCTGGCCACCCCGGTCGGCCGCTACCTGTTGACCCTCAGTTGCGTGGTGCTGCTGACCTGGGTGGCGATCAACCTGGTGCGCAGCCAGGTCGGCCGCAACTGGATGGCGATCCGTGACATGGACACCGCTGCTTCGGTGATTGGGATTGCGGTCGAGCGCGACAAGCGCATGGCCTTCGCCGTCAGTTCGTTTTACCTGGGTATCGCCGGGGCGCTCTGGGCGTTCGCCTACCTGGGGACGGCCAGTGCTGGCAGCTTCGACATCAACCGCTCGTTCCAGATTCTGTTCATCATCATTATCGGTGGCATGGGCAGCATTGCCGGCGCCTTCATCGGCGCGGCCTTCATCAGCCTTGTGCCGATCCTGCTCAGCCATGCCGGGCAATGGCTGTTCAACGGCAACGTCGACGCCGGGCAACTGCAGAACCTGCAGAAGGTGCTCTTCGGCGGTTTGATCATCTGGTTCCTGATCAAGGAACCGGAAGGACTGGCACGCCTGCTCGGCGATCTGCGCGAACGCATCAGAGTCTGGCCGCTGCGGTTCTGAGCGCCGACCCACGCCCCAACAGACCTTGACCCGACCAAGGGAAAGGAGGTTTCCAACACTGCACAAGAAGTACAAACCATGCGTAGAACTTTGCCTCGCCTCCTGTTCGCCAGTCTCTTCGTGGCTGGCGTCCAGGCCCTGCTGCCGACCGTCACCCAGGCCGCCAGCAACCAGCAATTCATCCCCATGGCCACTTACCGGGTCGGCGCCTATGCCTCAAGCGGTATCCCGTGGTGGGCGGGGGAAATCGACTATTTCCGTTACATCAACGAGGTCGAAGGTGGCATCAACGGCGTCAAGCTGGTCTGGCAGGAGTGCGAGACCGAGTGGAACGTCGATCGTATCGTCGAGTGCTATGAGCGCTACAAGGGTGGGCTGGACGGTGCGCCGACAGCGTTCTTCTTCACCCACAGCACGCCGGGTTCCTATGCGCTGATGGAGAAGGGCGCGGCCGACCGGATCCCGCTGATCGACGGGGCTGGCGGGCGTACCGAATCCACCGACGGCAGCGTGTTTCCCTATGCCTTCCCGCTGCTGCTCAATTACTACGGCCAGGCCTCGGTGGGCATCAACTACATCGCCGAGCGCGAGGGCGGTTTCGACAAGCTCAAGGGCAAGAAGATCGTCACCGTCTACCACGACTCCGCCTATGGTCGTGAAACCCAGGCGCCGATGACCTTGCTGGCGCAGAAGTACGATTTCGAGAACATCCAGATCCCAGTGGCCGATCCAGGCAACGAACAGTCCGCGCAATGGCGCCAGGTGCGGCAGATCAAGCCGGACTGGGTGTTCCTGCGGACCTGGGGCGTGTCCACTCCAGTGGGGATCAAGACAGCTGCGCGGTTCGGCATCCCGGTCGATCACATCATTGGTGATGTCTGGGCCGGCTCCGAGGCCGATGTGATCCCGGCTGGCCCTGCCGCCAAGGGCTACCAGGCGCTTGCGCCGTTCCCGGGCGGCGACGGTTTCGAGATCCACAAGCGCTTGCGTCAGTCGATCCTCGACACCGGCAAGAGCGACCTCAAGGACCGCAGCTATTTTGGCAAGGTCTACTACAACATCGGCCTGATCAACGCAGCCATCGCGGTCGAAGCACTGCGCACGGCCCAGGCGAAGTTCGGCAATCGCCCACTCAACGGCGAGGAAGCGCGCTGGGGCTTCGAGCACCTGGACATCGATGCCGCGCGGCTCAAGGCCAGTGGTTTCGAAGGCCTGCTGCCGCCGCTGAAACTGTCCTGTTCCGACCATGAGGGCGGCGGTGCGGCGCGCGTGCAGCAGTGGGACGGCGAGAAGTGGGTGCTGGTGACCGACTGGGTCCAGGCCGACCGCGCCACGCTGCGCCCATTGATCGAAGCCAAGTCCGCGGCCTACGCCAAGGAAAAGGGCATCACCCCACGAGACTGCGCCAGCGAGCAGTGAGCCGCCGTCGATAACTGTCGCCCGGCCGCCGTTGTGCGGTCGAGCACTCAAGCCGAGAAAAAATCATGCATGCAACCTTCAAACATAGCCTCGCCGCCTTCGGCCTGGCGCTCGGTGCCTGTGCGGCGCTGATCCCGGCTGCCCAGGCGGCCAACGAACAGTTCTTCCCGCTGGCTACCTTCCGGGTCGGCGCCTATGCCTCCAGCGGCATTCCGGTCTGGGCCGGGATGATCGACTACCTGCGCTACATCAATGAGGTGGAAGGCGGGATCAATGGCGTCAAGCTGGTCTGGCAGGAGTGCGAGACCGAATGGACGGCGGAGAAGGGCATTGAATGCTACGAGCGCTTCAAGAATGGCCTCAACGGCGCGCCGGTGGCGATCTACTCGCCCAATGGTGCACCAGCGGCCTATGCCCTTGCGGACAAGGCCGCCGCCGACAGGATTCCCTTGATCACCCTCGGCTATGGCCGCACCGAAGCCACCGACGGCAGGGTGTTCCCCTACAACTTCCCGGTCATGCTGACGTTCTACAGCGAGGCCTCGGCGTTCATCAACTATGTGGCCGAGCGCGAGGGCGGGCTGGACAAGCTCAAGGGCAAGAAAATCGCCACCGTCTACCACGATTCTGCCTACGGTCGGGAAACCCAGGGGCCGCTGGCACTGCTGGCGCAGAAGTACGGCTTCGAGAACATCCAGATCGCGGTGGCCGATCCGGGTAACGAACAGGCCGGGCAGTGGCGCCAGGTGCGACAACTCAAGCCGGATTGGGTGTTCCTGCGCACCTGGGGCGTGTCCACGCCAGTGGCGATCAAGACCGCGGCACGTTTCGGCTACCCGGTGGAGCGCATCGTCGGCGACATCTGGGCCAGTTCCAACGAAGACGTGCTGCCGACCGGCGAGGCGGGCAAGGGGTACCTGGCGCTGACACCCTATCCGGGCGGCGCCAACTTTGACATCCACCAGCGCATCCGCCAGTACATCCTCGACACCGGCAAGAGCGACCTCAAGGATCCGAAGAGCTTCGGCAGCGTCTACTACAACTCTGGCCTGGTGAACGCCGCCATTGCCGTCGAAGCGATCCGCGCCGGGCAGAAGCATTTCGGCAATCGCCCGCTCAACGGTGAGGAAGGTCGCTGGGGCCTGGAGCACCTCGACCTCAACGATGCACGCCTCAAGGAAATCGGTTTTCTCGGGCTGATGCAACCGCTGCGGTTGTCCTGCAACGACCACGAGGGCGGTGGGGCGGCCAAGGTGCAGCAATGGGACGGCCGGCAGTGGAACCTGATCACCGATTGGGTCCAGGCCGACCGCGCCACGTTGCGCCCGTTGATCGATGCCAAGGCCGCCGAGTACGCGAAAGAGAAGGGCGTGACCGCCCGCGATTGCGCGGCGCAGTAACCAGGCACACAGCTCGCAAATCGAAACGCAACCGGGCGCGACTGCGCCCAAGGGGTAGGAAACCATGACCATTGAGGCCCTTGCGGGTACTGAGAATCGTGAGTTGCTGGCGGTGCAAGACATCGAAGTGATCTACGACGGCGCGATCCTCGCCGTGGCCGGGGTTTCCCTGCGGGTCGGACAGGGCGACATCGTCGCCCTGCTTGGCGCCAACGGGGCCGGCAAAAGCACCACGCTCAAGGCCATCTCCGGGCTGGTCCAGGCCGATCGGGCACAGGTCAGCCGTGGACGGATTGTCTTCCAGGGACAGGATTCCGCCGGGGTTGCGGCCAATTTGCTGGCACGCCAGGGCGTCGTCCATGTGCTGGAGGGACGGCATGTGTTCGCTCACCTGACCGTCGAGGATAACCTGCGTAGCGGCGGTTTCCTGCGCAAGCCGACGCGACGGGCGCTGGAGCAGGATCTGGAACGTATCTACGCCTGGTTCCCACGGCTGAAGACCAAGCGCAAGACCCAGGCCGGACTGACCTCGGGCGGCGAGCAGCAGATGCTTGCCATCGGCCGGGCACTGATGACCAAGCCTCGACTGGTGCTGCTCGATGAGCCTTCGATGGGCCTGGCGCCGATCCTTGTCGAAGAGATTTTCGCCATCGTCGCGCAGCTCAATGCCCAGGAGGGCGTGAGTTTTCTGGTGGCTGAGCAGAACATCAATGTCGCCCTGCGCCATGCCAGCTACGCCTACATCCTGGAGAACGGTCGGGTGGTGGGTGAGGGTGACGCCACGGAGCTGGCGGCGCGGGAAGACATCCAGCATTTCTACCTGGGTGGCAAGGTTCGCTGAGGGAGGCGCGATGCAACTGTTGGCTGGGCAACAGTCCGCCGACAACTTGCCGCTCACGGGGCTTTCATGCGTATCTGGGTGTCTCGTCAACTTATTGAATATAAAGAGTTTTTAAGTTTGGTACGGGCTGTGCTTTGGCTCTGGGTGAACCCGTTATGCATGGAGTAGCACATGACCGACTCACCGTCTTTCGATCTGCCTGGGCAGGCCCGTCCGGTGCCGCGCAGCCCGGCCCATATCATCCGTAGCGACGCCGAGGCCATCGAGGTGGCGCAGCGCCTGGCCGAGGATTTCTCCCGCGAGGCTGCCTTGCGCGACCGCGAGCGACGGTTGCCCTGGGAAGAGCTCGAACGCTTTTCCGCGAGCGGGCTATGGGCGATCCGCGTACCGAAGGCATACGGTGGCTCCGAGGTGTCCTATGCCACTCTCAGTGAAGTGGTCGCGATCATTTCCGCTGCCGATCCTTCCCTCGGCCAGTTGCCGCAGAACCATTTCGGTGTGCTCAGCAACCTCAGTCTGACCGGCAGCGAGGAGCAGAAGCGCCGTTACTACGCCAAGGTGTTGCAAGGCTATCGTTTCGGCAATGCCTTTTCCGAAGCGCGCAGCCAGTACGTCACCACCTTCCAGACGCAGATACGCTTCGACGGCGACACAGCCGTACTCGACGGCGAGAAGGCCTACTGCACCGGCGCACTGTTCGCCCATATCGTGCCGGTTGCCGGAGTGGATGAGGAAGGGCACGTCCATATCGCGCTCGTCCCACGCGATGCGGCGGGCCTGACGGTGATCGACAGTTGGGACGGTTTCGGCCAGCGCATTACTGCCAGCGGCCAGGTGCGCATCGCCGGCGTGCGGGTGCCAGCGAGCGACGTGGTGCCGGCCTGGAAGGCCTATGACCAACCCACCTCCGACGGCCCGATCTCGCAAATCATCCAGGCTGCGGTGGACACCGGCATTGCCCGTGGCGCCTTCGCCGAGACCTTGCGCGTAGCACGCCAGGCGCGTCCATGGGTGGACAGCGGGCTGCAACACGGCTGGCAGGACCCGCTTGGCCAAGCGCTGATCGGTGAGTTGGCCTGGCGCCTGCAGGCGGCCGAAGCGATTCTGCGGCGCGCGGCGCATGCGGTCGACCGTGCTGTCGCCGAGCCCTGCGAGGAGCGGGTGGCTGAAGCCTCGGTGATCGTCGGCCAGGCCAAGGTGCTGTCCACCGAGATTTCCCTGGAGGCGTCCAGCCGCCTGTTGGAGTTGGGCGGCACCCGCAGCGTATCGGCCAGTCAGGGGCTGGACCGGTTCTGGCGCAATGCGCGGACCCATACTCTGCACGACCCGGTGCGTTGGAAATATCACTTGGTCGGCAATCAGCTGCTCAACGGCATCAAGCCACAACGTCATTCCTGGAACTGAGGTATCGCGCATGTCCAACTTACATTCCCAAGGCCGTAGCGACCTGGCCCATGCTCGTCATGTCGAGGCTGCTTTGCTTGACTACCTGCGTGCCCAGAGTGCCCGTCATGAAGCCCTGGTGATCGCCGCGGTTGGCGAACTGCGCATCCGCATCGACGCTGCCGATGCCTTGCTGGAGTACGCCGACGAGTCCCAGTCGGCCGCCATCGCGTTTCGCCTGGCTGCCGCCGAGGCGGCGCGCCTGTCCGGTCATGTGTACTTCGAGTTGGCCGGTCGCAGCCTGCCGCGACCCTGGCCGGACAACCCCGAGCCGGCATTGCTGACCCAGCGTCGGCTGCTTGGCGACCATTACCTCAACGGCGCTGCGTTGGCCGATGGACAAGGGGATGGTTTGAGATAAGGACGGCGGCAGATGCCTCGTTCTGTGAGGGGCGAGCCTGCTCGCGATAGCGGTGGGTCGGTCAATTGATCGTTCCACGCTCTGCGTGGGAATGTCGCCAGGGACGCTCTGCGTTCCGCTTCTGGGATGTGACGCAGAGCGTCACCAGGATGCATTCCCACGCAAAGCGTGGGAACGATCAACACCCCAGAGCGTGGGCACGCTCCCTCGCCACGGATGCAGCTTAGTGAGCGGTCACTTTCTCCTGGCCGGCGCGGACGTCGAAGGCGCCGCCGGTGAAGGCTCCTTCCACGGTGACCTTGCCCTTGCCGGGCAACAGCGGGAACACCAGTTCGGCGAAGCGGTAGGCTTCTTCCAGGTGCGGGTAGCCGGACAGGACGAAGCTGTCGACGCCCAGGTCGGCGTATTCCAGCAGGCGTGCGGCGACGGTTTCGGGGTCGCCCACCAAGGCGGTGCCGGCACCGCCGCGTACCAGGCCAACACCGGCCCACAGATTGGGCGCCACTTCCAGCTTGTTGCGGTCGCCACCATGCAACGCCGCCATGCGCCGCTGGCCCTCGGAGTCCATCTTGACGTAGTTGGCCTGGGCGGCGGCGATGGTGGCGTCGTCGAGGTGGCTGATCAACTCGTCGGCAGCGTCCCATGCGGCTTCGCTGGTTTCCCGTACGATCACATGCAGGCGCACGCCGAAACGCACGCTGCGGCCACTGTCTCTTATACA